>CAMLSA010000057.1 GCA_946482655.1 uncultured Sphingomonas sp.
TGTCGCGCCGCATGTATCGCTATGCGATCATCGCGCTGCTGGTGGTGATGACATCTCTGGTCCTTGCCGTCCTGGCCCAAGGCGAGAAGGCGCTGCGCCGCGTCAACAAGACCCTGGCCGAGGCCAATCGCGAGCTCCAGTTCCAGATGGATGAGCGCAGCCGTACCGAGGAGCAGCTGCGCGAAGCGCAGAAGATGCAGGCGCTCGGACAGTTGACCGGCGGCATCGCTCATGACTTCAACAATCTGCTCACGGTGATCCAGGGCGCGGCGGAGATATTGCAGCGGCCGAACCTGTCCGAGGAACGCCGCATGAAGTTCACCGGCTCGATCATCGATTCGACGACAAGAGGAGCGATGCTGACGGGACAGCTGCTTGCCTTTGCCCGCCGCCAGCCGCTGAGGCCCGAAGTTCTCGACATCAACCAGCGTATCCGCAACATGCTGGTGATGCTCCAGCCCAGCCTGGGACCCAACATCGAGCTGGGCACCGACCTGGAGGAGAAGATTTTGCCGGTCGAAGTCGATCCGGGGCAGTTCGAGGCGGCGCTCCTCAACATCATCGTCAACGCCCGCGACGCGATGCCCGAGGGCGGCGAGATCATGATCCGCACGCGCAGCACCACTGCCGGCCGAGTGGACCAGGGCAATGGATCGGTGATCGTGTCGATCGTGGACAATGGCAGCGGGATCCCGCCCGATCATCTGGCGCATGTCTTCGAGCCCTTCTTCACGACCAAGGTGGTCGGCAAGGGCACCGGGCTCGGGCTGAGCCAGGTCTATGGCTTTGCCGCGCAGTCCGGGGGCGAAGCCCGAATCGAAAGCGAAGTCGGCAAGGGCACGAGCCTGACGATGGTGCTTCCGGTGAGCGACAAGCCGCTGCCGGCGGCTTCGCATAGCAATGGCCCGGTGGTCGCACGGGAGCCCGGCGGCCGGGTGCTGCTGGTTGAGGACAATGAAGAGGTCGGCAGTCTTGCCGAAACGATGCTCGATGAGCTCGGCCATGAGGTGGTGCGCGCGCGCAGCGGTCCCGAGGCGCTGGATATCACCGATCGCGGGGCGTCATATGATATCGTCTTCAGCGACGTGGTGATGCCGGGGATGAGCGGACTCGAACTCGCCGGCGAACTCAAGCAACGCCGCCCGCATGTCCCGATCATTCTGACCACCGGCTACAGCGACAAGCTCGCCGTGGCAGGTTCGACGGGCTATCCGGTCGTCCGCAAACCCTATCGTATGGAAACGCTGGCGACGGCCGTCGACGAGGCGCTTGCGGCCCAGCGGGAATAGCCGCCGAGCCGCCAGTTCAGCCGCAATAGTCGGGGGTGATCGATTCCGATCCCTGACGCGTGCGCCAGCCGCCATCCTTCAGCTTATAGGCTTGGCCCGGCTTGACGGCGCGCAGGGTCGAGCAAGCGGTGGTTTGGGCGAATTGGTCCACCGTCACGTTGCGAGCGGCGGCGATCTGGGTATAGCCGGCGCGTCGCTTGATGTTGATCGCATCGACAGCGGCCTTGAGATCGGGCGAAGGCGCCGAGACGAAGCCGAGATAGCCGTCCCACTGCTCGCCGACCTTGCCGCTGGCGAGCGCCGCCTCGACCACCGGATCGGCGGCGAGCACGGGCGCGGCCACGGCAAGGGCTGCGGCGGCGGCGATAATGTTGGCAATCCTCATCATTGCGGAAACAGCTCCGGATTGTTGGCGATGAAATCGTCGGCATCCTTTTGAAGCCGAACGACCACCTCCTGCTTCACATTGACGTTGAGGTTGATCTCGATCGGCTTGTCGGGAGCCGCGACCTGGATGCAACCGGGCAGCATCGCGACCGCGGACACCAGGACCCCATAAGGGGCAAGGACCATCTTGTTCATGGCCTGAGGCTCGCATCGCAACGCTTCACCGTCAATCTCAGTGTGTTCATCGCACCATCTCGCTTTACCTTGGCTGAATGGGAGCCGGTTCGCCCGATGCGGCCGGCGGCGCGCCAGCCGCGCTGTTCCGGAGCACGACCGAGGGATCGACGAAGGTCTGCGCCGAATTGACGAGGCCGCGGAATGGCGCCGTGATCGTGATGTTGAAACGGAACGGCAAGCGGGTGATCGGCGCCAGCGCCCGGCCGACTATTCCCCCCGATTTCGCCGACTGTTCGGGTTTGTCGTTCGTGCCGTCGAAGCGGACGCGGCTGACGATCTCGCCATCGAGATCGCCGTCGAGTTCGATCGTCAGCCGCCGGTAGCGCATCGATTTGAGCGCATCGAAGGCGATCCGCGCCATCCGCCCGAGATTGGCGTTGGTGACATCGCCGACATAGGACAGTCTTCCGCCCTCGGGCCGCACCATCAGCACGCCGTTCTCGATCCGGCCGCCACGGCTATCGAAGACCATCGGCAGGACGCCATCGAACTTGCCGGTGACCGCGATATTCTTGAACTCGAGCTGCTGGACGAAGGTGGCCGCGTCGAGCCCGGCGATCCGAAAGGTCAGCCGGCGGGCAACCGGTTGCCCCATGTCCAGGACGGTGGGATCGAGCGTGAGCGTGCCGCCCGAGAAGGGCCATATTCCCTCGGCGACCGCTAGCTTGCGACCGGGCAGCAATCCGTAGCGGATCACGCCATTGGTCACCGCGACGCCGGGATTGACCTCGACGATCGTCACCTGCTGATCGGGCGCGGTCACCAGGCCGAGCAGGTCGGTGAAGCGGATCGTGCCCTTGAGGCCGGTGACCGGACCGAACGCAGCCGCAAAATTCAATCCTTCGGTCCTGTAGTCGCCATCGCTGGTGATATCTCCGCCGCTCCAGCGTATCCGCCCCTGCCCCGCCAGCGCGCCCTCGACATTGGCGATCATGCCCAGCGTGAGCGGAGTTATCGCTTCGGGCTGGAGCCCCCTGCCGAAGCGCAGCTCGTCGAGGTCGAGGCGGGCATCGCCCACGCCGCTCGACAGGTCATGGCGAATGTCGACGCGCGTGACGGGAAGCCCCGACAGCGGCTCGCGCAGCGTCGCGGTGGTGCCGATCCGGCCGCCCTTGAGCGTCAGCCGGACGTCTCTGGCGACGAGCGGACGAAAGCGCGGCGAGATTGTCTCGGCGTCAGCCAATGTCATGGCACCGTCGAGGTTCAGCACAGCCGATGCCAGCCGCCACCTTCCGGCTCCTTCCGAGATCAGAAGCGGCACCGGGCCGATTTTGCCTGCGGCGCCTTCGAACCGGCCGGCGAGCCCCTGCGCGCCGACCGCTCCCTCGATATGGGTGACGTCGAGACGGGTCGCCATGGCTGTATCGCCGAGGCGGACCGCCAGTGCGTCGAGCTGGAAGCCCGGCCGGCCGACTCCGATGCTAAGCGAGCTCGCGGTCATCATGAGCGGCTGACCGCCCATCCGACCACGCACTCTCGGGCTGGCGATGCGCGCGCCGCCATAGAGACGTCCCTCAGCCGTCCGTCCGACCAATGCTCGATCGAGCGGACAGATAGGCAGGCGGGAGGGGCCGATCACCGTTCCCGCGACGACGAGGCGAGCGAAGGCGAGCGGCGCGCACCTCATGTTGACGGCGAAGGCTCCATCGCGGCCGATCGCCGCCACGATCGGGAGGTCGAGCCCCTCGACGCGACCATCGGCGACAGGGCCGTCGAGCGTCACCCTGGTCGACACCCGCGTGTCGCCGCGGTTACCCGTGCCCAATTGCACCGGCGCGAGGCGGAGCCGGGCACCACCCGCCTGATAGGGGGCAATCGTCGCCGATCCCGTCAGCGGCGCATCGGGCACCGTCTGCCGCAGGCTCATGAGGATCTGCGGCAAGTTGCCGCCGGCGAGCTCGATGCTGGCGTTGACCACCGGTCCCCCGTTCGGCCATCGCCAGCCAAGCCCTTCGGCCTGCTCCGCCCTGACCAGCAGCCGCCCCCCGCCATACGCACTGGCTTCGAGCCGCTCGATGCGCATGGCGCCCTCGCGCCCGAGGGTGACCGCGAAGCGGGCGCTCCCGTCGAGATTTCGGGCCGCCTGCCGGACGGCGGCGCCCCACGCGGCGAACACCGGCCCGACAGGGCTGCCACCGGCGGATTCGAACAGCCGAACAAGGCGCTCCGCCGTTGCCGGATCAAGCCGTCCGGCGGACAGCTTCGCATCGCCCCGGATCGTGCCGCGCCGCGCCGCTGGATCGAAACGATAGGCGGCGGCGATCGCGGCCCGCCCTGCCCTGGCGGCTCCATGGCCGACCCGCTCGGCGAACAGATCGGCGCCGCCCGTCACGCGCTTCGCCGAAGCATCGAACCGCAGCTCGCCACCCAGCCGGCCGGCATTGAATTGCCGGGCCGCAAGTTGGCCTCGCCGTATCGCGACGCTGCCCCGCCAGCGCGCCAGATCGCCGTCGCCGCGCGCATCGACATCGATGCGCGGCATCGTGAGCGTCCCCATCGCGCAGGAAAGGCTGATCGCCTCGATCGGCCCTCGTATCCTCGGGCGGCCACCGTTCATCGCGATCGCGAGCCGAGCGCGCGGCGCGGCGAGGCGGCAGCCGCCTGCCGCCAATTGGTCCGACGCGACGGCCAACCCACCGCGGAAGTCGTCGTGGAGATTGCCTTTTCCATCGAGGATGGTGCGGACGAGCCCCTGAGGCGTTGCCAGATCGAGCCGCATTCCGCGAGCCGTCAGGCTGACATCGGGGAGAGCTAGAGGCCGACCCGTCGTGGGTTCGGGTAAGAGGCGGTCGATCGTCCCCAGCGATAATCTGCCGTCGATCAGGCGCCCGCGCAGCCGTACTCCGCCGGCATCGACCGCGCGGACGCGCACTCCGGACAGCCCGAGCACCAGTTCGATCTCCGCCCAGTCGGCGGTGAGATCGGGGTTGGCCGGGTCGCCGATCCGGATCGCCTCGATCCGCTGTGTCCGAAAGCCGATCCGCGCCAGGCGATAGCTGGCGGGGACGTTCCGGGCGGTCAACGCGTCGTCGATATAGGAGGTCGCGATAGGGGTCCGCTCGAGCCACAGCCATGTGACTCCGCCCGCAAGCAGCATCGCGCCCGCGGCGACCCAGGACAGCGACCAGCGGCGGGGCACATCCTCCATCAGCCCAGGCTTAGGGTGGGCGCTCGATTATCGCAACGGCCGCTGCCGGGGACGAACATGGTTAACCAACCCTCAACGCTTTGCACCCATAACGGCTGCGATACCGAAACCGATGTCGAACTCGGCAAGTTCCCATCGGCCGGACCGCGCGGAGACTCGAGTGACCATTCAATTCGCCAACGCCATCGTCCAGCGCCTGGGGCCGTGCCGCGTCGCGCTCGACCAGGCCGCCCATGCCGAGCTGGCCCGCGAACTCGCGCTGGTGGGTTGCGATATTGCCGACGTGACGGCGGCCGATGCCGCCAAAGGAGCCAATGCGCGAACGGCGGGCTTCCTTGCCTGGACCGACACCAGCGGCAAAGCCTGCTTCGCCGACGCGATCAGGCCGTTCGAGCGGATGGACGCGCTGATCCTGCAGTCGGCGGGGCAGGAGCGGCTAGCGATCGAGCGCACGCTGTTCGACGCGGGATGGCAGCGCCATCCGGGCGGCATGTCGTTGGCCGAATATCCCGCCTGGACCCGCAATGCCCTGCCGTCTGTCAGCTATTATCAGCGCGCGCCGCACGGCGGGGGGAATGAGTTGCGGAAGGGCAGCATCGAGGCCGACGCGACGATCGCGCGCTATGCGATGGCCGCCAATCATGTCCGTCCAGGTGATCATCTGCTCGTCGACGGCATCGGCTCGGCCGATGGCACCGCGATTCTGATGGCCTTGTCCCGTGCTGGATCGGCCATACGGGTCGGCACGAATCCTAAAACCGGACTTGCCGCCGCCGAGACCACGGACGCAAGCCTTGCGCGGCTGCCCGATCATTCGATCGACATGATCGTGGCGATCGAGCCGGCGATGCCCGCCGGCTGGCTCGCGCGGCTCGGCGATTATGCCCGGGTGCTGAAGTTCGATGGACGCCTGGTGATCGGCTGGCGGCAGAGCGGGAACGACAAGACCCGTCCGCGCGACTGGGCCATGCTGGTCGAGGCGGTCTCCGAACACTTCCTGCCCGAGGCCCGCTACGTCCAGATCCCCGTCAGCGCCGATCCGCACGGGGCGCACGCCCTGTTTCCGGTCGACAAGGATCAGGCGATAGCCACGGATTGGCTGTTGATGGTGGCCTCGGCCAATCCGCTGACGGGCGAAGGCCGCGGCGCCGAATATGACCATCCGGCCTTCCCGAAATCGACGGGCCCGCAGCCCGCGCTCGTCGATTTTGGCGGCGCCTATGACAATCCCTGGCTCTACCGCTCGATGGTGCAGATGGGCGAGCGGCTGGGCGACGATCTCAAGCTCGCCCGGCTCGCCGAATGCGTGATCGAGGATTCGCGCGAGGATTCCGCGGATCGGGGCGCCGCCATCGCCGTACTCGGCTATCGGGTCCTCGAATTGCGGCTGACCCACCTGGTCGACCAGATCGCCCCGCTGATCGCAGCCTATACCGATCATCCGCTCGGCGACGGCACACCCGTCCACGTCCGCCGCTGGCGGATCTCGCTAGCCTTCCTGGCCGGACGGCTGGCCGAGCTGGTCGGTGACCGCGAGGCGGCCAAGCGCTGGTATCGCGCCGCGTCGGAAGGGGATTGGGCCAGTTTCTCGCCGCTGCTCGCGACCAAGGCGATCGCCGCCTCCTTCTACGAAGCCCGCCTGTGCCTGGCCGATGGCGACAGCCAGACCGCGCTGAGCCGGTTCCGTCATGGCGCCGACACCGCGTTCAAGGCGGCGGCCTTTCCGCATGAGGAGCAGATGGGAGCCGACGGCCGGCCGCTGCCCTTCTACCTGACCGAGCTCGCGGAGGTGATCGATATGGGATCGCAATGCGCGAACGCGGTTGCCCATTTCGGCCTGTGGCAGCGCGATCCCGGGCTGTTCTGGCGTCAAGTCGACATCCGCCGCTTCGGCCTCGCCTCATGGGCGCGCGATCTCGAGCGCGAGAACAACCGGCTCCGGGCCGCCTAGGAGAACCAGAGATGATCGTGACCGATGAGCCGGTGGCGCTCTATGACGCGGAAATGAGCCAAGCGCTCAGGATGCTGGCGAAGACGTTCACCCGCCGCGACGAGGTCGCGGGCCTGTTTCGGAAAGATGGCGTCGGTGTCGAGCTGGGCGTCGCTGCCGGCGATTTCTCCGAGCGCATCCTGAAATATGATCATGTCGGCTATCTCTTCAGCATCGACATGTGGGCGGGCGATCGCGGCCATGGCGTCGATCAATATCGCGAGGCGATCGTCCGGCTGAGCCCCTATCGCCAGCGCAATGCCATCATGCGGATGCGCTTCGACGAGGCGCTGCCTCTATTCGCGAACGAATCGCTCGATTTCATCTATGTCGATGGCTACGCGCATGACGGCGAACTGAACGGCGCGACCTTCCGCGACTGGTTCCCCAAGCTAAGGCGCGGCGGCATCATCGCCGGGGACGACTACGCCCCCGACTGGCCGCTCGTAATGCGGGCCGTCGACGCGTTCGTGGCCCAATATGGCCTCGAACTCCATGTCATCGATTGCCACGAGGACAAGTGGAACTCGATGTATCCGACATGGTTCGCGATGAAGCCCTGACCATGTACCAGGCGAGAGTTCAGCCCCTGCTGCCGGATCGCAGCACGATCGTGGATCATGGCCGCGCGGTTCTCGATCTCGAGGCGCAGGCGCTGATCCGGTTGAGTGCCGCTCTCGACGAGGAATTCGCCAGCGCGGTCGAACTGATCCTCCGTACGAGCGGCCGCATCGTGGTCAGCGGCATGGGCAAGTCGGGGCACATCGCCCGCAAGATGGCCGCGACCTTCGCCTCCACGGGCACGCCCGCGATCTTCATCCATCCTGGCGAGGCCGCCCATGGCGATCTCGGCATGCTGCTCGCGGACGATCTGCTCGTCGTCCTGTCCAATTCGGGCGCGACGCCCGAACTGCGGCCCATCATGCTCTATGCCGACAGGCTGGGGTGCCCTATCATCGGCATCACCTCGCAACGCCATTCGCCGATGGGGCAGATGGCCACCACCTGTCTGGCCCTGCCCAACGCCCGCGAAGCCTGTCCGGTGAACATCTCGCCGACGACCTCGACGACGCTGATGCTGGCGCTGGGCGATGCTCTGGCAGTCGCCGCGATGAGCATGCGCGGGATCTCACGCGAGCAGCTCGAACTTCTGCACCCGGGAGGCGCCATCGGCACGCGCCTGCTGCCCGTCAACGAGATCATGCACGCAGGCGATCGATTACCGCTGGTTCCCGGCGCGGCGCCAATGCGCGAAGTGCTGGTGACGATGACCGAGAAAAGCCTCGGCATCGCGGGCGTCGTCGATGAGGGTGGCCGGCTGGTCGGCACGATCACCGATGGCGACCTGCGGCGCAATATCGACCGGCTGCTGGTAAGCACCGCCAGCGACGTCATGACGATCAATCCCAAGACGATTCCCGACGGCACCTACGCCGAGGACGCCCGCGCCATCCTGTCCGCCAACCGGATCACGTCGCTTTTCGTGATGGACCATGCCGTGCCGGAAAAGCCGATCGGACTAGTGCACATTCACGATTTCAGCCGGTTGGGGCTCAACTAACTGATCGCTCGCGCCCTGCACTGCGGCCATGGCGGCCGATCCCATACGGCTCACAGGGGTAATGCGATCAATCGGCCGCCGGAGCGTTCAGCTTCTCGGGCAGCCCCAATATCTCCGCCGCCTCACCGCATGTGGCGACGGAACGCCCGACCTTGCGGCATTCGGCAAGTGCCGCGTCAAGCAGGTCGAGGTTCGACGGCTTCCGCTCGCCACGATAATCTTCAAGGCCGATCCGGATATGTCCGCCGCGTTCAAGCGCCAGCCGGACAATTCCCGAGCCGACGGCGTCCCCGCCGAGCACTGCCACTGACCATTCGAGACCGCTACCGGCGAGCATTTCCAGATACGCCTCGAGCGCCGCGCGGGTGGGAGGAAAGCCGAAGCTCACGGCGGGCATTCCACTCGGCCCGTTGCGATCCGCGAGCAGGTCATATTCGCCGCCGAAATAGAGCTTCACCATGGCACCCGCTGGAAGCCGGCCGGCGCGATGATAAGCGAGCGTGGCGCGAAGAAAGCTCGGATCGTAAATGGCGATCGACGGGCCGAGCCGGTTACGCGCGAGCGCGTCAATCGTGACATCCAGCTCATCGAAACCGTTGATATAGTCGTAACGGACCGCGCCCGGCCCCCCGTCGACGCCGGTGCTGGCAAGGCTGACGGAACCGGGATCCAGCGAGCCCATGCGCGCGCCGAGTCGCGCGCAGCCTTCGAGGTGGCTGGCTTTCTCTGCGGCCGTATCGGCAAGCGCTACGGTTGGAGAGAGGATCGCATCGGGCCGCTCGGCAAGGATTGCCGCCCATCCTTCGCTGTAGCGAGATGCCGCCGCGTCATGGACGAGCCTGATGTCCTCGATGTGGTTGTGGATGATCGCCGCGCCGGCATTCAGGCAGCGCAACGCTTCAGCGGCGATTTCCTCCGGAGTCTCGGGCACCGTCGGGTTGGCGCTCTTGCGCGTCGACCCATTGATGGCAACCTCGATGATCGTCGGCTTCATGCCACACTTCCTTCTCGGTGGGGCAGAACGCCTTCCGATGGATAATCCTCATCGTAAATCAGCCATCTCATAAAGCGGCCGAATTTCGATCTCACTCGGCTCCGGCATGGGATTGGGGCAGCGCTTCACCCAGGCGACCGCCTCGTCCATGTCCTTGACTTCCCAGAGCCAGAAGCCGGCGACCAGTTCGCGAGTCTCGGCGAAAGGCCCGTCGACGACAGTACGACCAGGGCCATCGAATGCAACACGTTTGCCATGTGACGAGGGCTTGAGACCGTCGGCCATGAGCATGATGCCGGCCTTGACCAACTCTTCATTATATCTGCCCATGGCCTCGATCGCCTCAAGTGCCTCGGGCGTGGGGAGAAAGCCTTTTTCGCTACTTTCGGTCGCTTTCACCAAGACCATCACACGCATCGTCCGTCTCCTCGTTCCAGCCGGCCTCGTCGGCCTGACATCGGAACGACGAACGGAGTTCCCGGAAATCGACATCGTCCCGCTACATTTCTTCCGGCGATCGAGGGTGCGGGGCGGCGCGTGCCGTTCAGGCGCGGCGTGGCGAGCGGGCCTGTTCCATTTCCACTTCCTGCCAGAGAACGTCCAGCAGCCCCGCGAGTTCTTTAACATAGGGAATGTCATGGCGGCTGACATAGCGGTATCTTTCCGCCAGCAGCGAGACTTCGACCAGGATGAGCCTGATCATGTCGCCATGCGCGTCGAGGGACCTGATAGCTTCATAACCCTCTACCGCCTGGCCGCGAAGTATGGCCTCATTGTCTCCTATCATCTTTATTCATCCCGCACAGACCGGCGTTGACGCCGGCAGCCGCAGAATAACACTCGCGATTCGCCAAGGAATCCCGGGAGAGCGGAAAGCGGATGGAGCGTTGCGGTAGTGCGCCCAACCCGCCCACAACAGCTTCCAGGCGTTCTCGCCCATGCGTACATCCTGGCGTCGCGCCAAAAATCGGCTAGCGTGCTTAACGATGTCGACCAGCCCGCCCGATCCGGCCACCGATGCCAGCGGCCACCGCGCCCGGCTGCGAAAGCGGTTGATCGAGGGAGGACCGGAGGCGCTGCACGATCATGAGCTGATCGAATATCTGCTGGCCCTGACCATCCCCCGCAGGGACACTAAGCCCCTGGCGCGATCGCTGCTGCACGAGTTTGGCGGACTGGGACCGTTGCTGTCGGCCGATCCGGATGCGCTTGGCCGGGCAGGACTGAGCGAGGGCGTGATCGCGGCGCTCAAGATCGCCGAGGCCTCGGCGCTGCGATTGTTGAAGAGCCGCCTCGAAGAACGCCCGATATTGTCGAACTGGCAGGCGCTTGCGGACTATCTGCGCGCCGATATGGCGCATCGCGCCGTCGAGCGGGTGCGGGTGCTTCACCTGAACAGCAAAAATCAGCTTATCCGAGACGAACTCGTCTCGGAGGGCTCGATCGACCAGGCGGCGGTGCATATCCGGGAGATCATCAAACGGGCGCTGGAGCTCCACTCGGCGGCGCTGATCATCGTCCACAACCACCCGTCAGGCGATCCGCAACCGAGCCGCCAGGACATCGCTTTGACGAGAGAACTTGTCACCGCCGCCAAGGCTCTCGGGATCGCTGTCCATGATCACATCGTCGTGGGCGCAAAAGGGCAGAGCAGTCTGCGCGCTTCGGGGTTGATATAGCGGGACCTTCGCTCCTTCCGCTACGGACGGCAAATACAGAAGCATCACCACGGACGGGCTACGCTCGAGAGTGCCTCGAAGTCGTTACTGGGGACGAGCAGTGACGATCGGGAATGGACCCGACTGCTTATCCATCGCTACAATGAGATTCTGAAGATGTCGTTTTTCGCCTGAGAACCGCACCCATTTCTTCTGGATCGCCTCATCCAACGCGATTGAGCCCATCATCAGTCCTACCAGGTGATGCCACTCTGCCGTCACATTGGTATCCGCCGTCTCGTTTTCCTTCAGCATTCGCCCGTTCAAGACTTCGTTTGAGACGAGGATCTGGGCGAATTCCTTGCGGTCCACGATATGGAAATTGATCTGGAAAGCCTGATCAATGAGCTTCTCGGGAACGATCTTCGTGGCGAGCAGATCGAGGAAAATAGGGGTCGGCATTGCCCGAATCACGTCCGCGCTGTTCGTGGAAACCCCGGGCGCGGCCATCTGCGAAGGATTCCGCAGTTCCTTGGCGGCAGTCAGATAGATGTTCCGCCATTGTCCACTTTCGCTTCGATAGGCGAGCTGCTCATATGCGTCCGCAAGCCGGGCTGCTGCTTCGCGCAAAGCAGCATCCGCGAAGACGAGATGCTGAAGAAGTTCCGCCGCCCAGCGATAGTCGCCCGCTGACATGGCGTCGCCCGCCGCGCTCAAAACTTTTTCGCTTCCGCCCATCAGCGCGACATATCGTTTCGATGCCTCCCCGGTCGGAATGGGATTCAGATGTGCGGGGATACCGTCATACCAACCGAGATAAGCGCTATAGACCCCTTTGGCATTGTGGCTGAGCGAACCGTAGTTGCCGCGATTGTACCACTCGCTCGCCAAACCGCGCGGGAGTTTCAGCTGGTCCGCGATCTCCGAGGGCGTGTAGCCGCGGTTCATCAGCCTGACAGTCTGGTCGTGGATATACTTGTAGAGGTCGCGCTGCTTCTGAAGATACTCGATCACTTCTCCCCGGCCGAAACGCGGCCAGCAATGGCTGCCGGCAATCACGTCCGTATCGGGCGCGTAGAGAAGCAGCGCTTCGTCGAGGTATTTCGACCATTTCAGCGCATCTCGGGCGGGGGCGCCTCGGAGTGTCTGGATATTGTGCATGGAACAACTGGCAATCTCGCCCACCAGGAAAGCCTTTCGCTGGCGCAAGAAGACATTGAGCTCTGCAGGAGCCTCGCTTTCCTGCGCCATTTGAAATGTGAGCTCAACTCCATCAATCGTCCGTGTTTCGCCCGTCTTGCTTATTTCGCTCGTCGGCAAAATGAGGGTCGTGCCGCCTTTTGGCGCATTCAATCCGACGCCCGCGCCGGAGGAACCCAGCGGTCCAGGTGAGAGCTTGAGACCCCATTGATAGTCCGCTCTCCGGCTGATCACCTTGCCGGAAAGCACGAACTCGGAAAACGTTTCCTCGGTGAAATGTTCAGGGGCGAGGATCTGAACCGCACCCGAGCGAACATCGGCTTCGTTCACGATACCCTTCACGCCACCATAGTGGTCTCCATGCGTGTGGGTATAGATCACTGCCCGGATCGGCTTGTCGCCAACCTGTTCCTTGACCAGTCCGAATGCGGCTTTCGCCGTTTCGGCCGTCGTCAGCGGATCGATCACGACATATCCCGTGTCGCTGGCAATCACTGTCATGTTCGAGACATCGAAGCCGCGGACCTGATAGATCCCGTGCGCAACCTTGAACAATCCATGACGGGCAAGCAGCCGATAGTTTCGAAGGAGGCTGGGATGCACGGACGTGATCCCGCTTTTTTCTGCCCAGCTACCTTGACTGAGATCCCATACGACGTTCCCCCTCGCATCTCTGATCAGCGGCTCGGAACGTGTCGCGATAAAACCCCGCTGCGCGAAATCAAAGTCCCGGCGATCCGCCTCGGATGGCTCTATAGGACGCGAAAGGACTTTCAGTGTAGTCTCGTTGGGGCCGAAGATCGCCGGCTGCTGGGCAAGAGAGTGCGACGGGATGAGCAACGCGACTGCTCCCCAGCCCGACACCCACTTCCCTTTTGCCATTTTTCCGCTCCCCGCGTCTGAATGCTCATCACGTATCCCGTGATGACTATCCAAACATCGAACTCTTCGAATCGCTTGAACTGGTCAGCTGTAACGGATGCGGGGTTGCTGATCGATATACCCCAAAAGCGATACTGCTTTTTGTGTGCCTTTATGGTGATCCACCTTTCGGCCGGAGGAGATGGCCGACTACGGAATGTCCGGATGGGTGCTCTTCAGCTCATGTAACGGGTCTACCTTTGGCCGATGCATGGTCGGGCGCCGGTCATAAGAGAAAGGGACGGACCGAAGTCCGTCCTTCAGATATGGTTCAAAATCGGTCAGGCCGACAGGAACACCGCCAACTCCGTCGGCGAGATCATCTTGTCCTTGTCGGTATCGGCCTTGCTGAAATCGGCCGCCGTCGCGTTGAGCACCTTCACCGCAGGGAGATTGGCCCTTTTGCTCGTCTTGGTCTTCTCGACCTGCGCGGTCATGTCCTGCCCCTTGGCGGCCAGATTCCACGTGCCGAATTCGAGCGCCGTCAGTTTGCCCTTGTTGCCTTCGTCATATTTCGCCCAGTCAGCGTTGACCTTGGCCGTGGCGTCAGCACTCGCCGTTGCGGGAGCGGCCTGTGTAGTCGCGGCGGTATCTGTAGTCGCGCCGGTATCTGTAGTCGCGGCGGTATCCGTCGCCGGGACGGTCTGCGCTACCGCCGGAGCTGCGGGTGTGGTCGCCGCAGCGTCGGCCGCCGGCGGGGGCGATTGCGCGACGCCTGGCGCCGCGGTATCCGGAGCGGGCGCTGGCGCATCCGCTGCGGGCGGCGAAGCCGCATCGGCGGGCGCGGGCGCCGACGCCGCGGCATCGGGCGAAGGCTCGCTGCCCACGCTCTGAGCCGTAGCAGGGTTCGATAGGGCGAACAGTGCGGCGCCGCTCAAAAGCATCAGCTTGTTCATATCGTCTCTCCTGACGGGAACCGAGGTAATATCCGGATTAGGATTAACCCAATCGCGAACAAACCCCTGATCCTGCGACAGGTTTCCCGTTTCTGCCCTGAAACGGCATAGTGCCGGGCTATTCCACGACGAGGCGAGCGCTTTTGCGGGTCAAGCGGCCGGGCCGGCCAGCCGTCGGCGTGGAGCGTCATCCTCGGCGCAGCGTTGCCGCCCTCCTCCCCCTCTGCTAGGCGCGCGATCTTCGACAGCGCAGCCACAAGGACAGACGATGATTCCCCGCTATTCCCGGGCCGAAATGGTGAAGATCTGGGAGCCCGAAACGCGCTTCCGCATCTGGTTCGAAATCGAGGCGCATGCCACCGACGCGCTGGCGGAACTGGGGGTGGTGCCGAAGGACGCGGCCAAGGCGATCTGGGAGAAGGGTGCGTTCGAGGTCGAGCGGATCGACGCGATCGAGGCCGAGGTGAAGCACGACGTGATCGCCTTCCTCACCAACGTAGCCGAGCATGTCGGTGAGCCAGCCCGCTTCATGCACCAGGGCATGACCTCGTCGGACGTGCTCGACACCTGCCTGGCGGTGCAGCTCGCCCGCGCATCGGACATCCTGATCGCGGATCTCGACAGGCTTCTCGAGGTGCTCAAGCGCCGCGCGTTCGAGCATAAGATGACGCCAACGATTGGCCGCAGCCACGGCATCCATGCCGAGCCGGTCACTTTCGGGCTGAAGCTGGCGCAGGCCTATGCTGAATTTTCGCGCAATCGCGAGCGGCTGATCGCGGCGCGCAAGGATGTCGCGACCTGTGCGATATCGGGCGCCGTCGGCACCTTCGCCAATATCGATCCGCGCGTCGAGGCGCATGTCGCCGAGAAGATGGGGCTTGTCGTCGAGCCGGTTTCCACGCAGGTGATCCCGCGCGACCGCCACGCGATGTTCTTCGCGACGCTGGGCGTCATCGCTTCGTCGGTGGAGCGGTTGGCGACCGAGATCCGCCACCTCCAGCGCACCGAAGTGCTCGAGGCCGAGGAATATTTTTCGCCGGGCCAGAAGGGATCGTCGGCGATGCCGCACAAGCGCAATCCGATCCTGACCGAAAACCTGACGGGGCTGGCGCGCCTGGTTCGCGGTTTCGTCACCCCCGCGCTCGAGAATGTCGCGCTGTGGCACGAGCGCGATATCAGCCATTCATCGGTCGAACGAATGATCGGCCCGGATGCGACGGTGACGCTCGACTTCGCGCTCGCCCGGCTGACTGGCGTGGTCGACAAGCTGCTCGTCTACCCCGTGCGTATGCAGAAGAATCTCGACCGGATGGGCGGGCTCGTCCACTCGCAGCGGGTCCTTCTCGCACTTACCCAGGCGGGGATCAGCCGCGAGGACGCCTATCGCATCGTTCAGCGCAACGCGATGAAGGTGTGGGAATCGGATGGCGCGCTGTCGCTGCTGGAACTGCTCAAGGCCGACTCCCAGGTGATCGAAAAACTGAGCCCGGCCGAGTTGGAGGAGAAGTTCGACCTCGATTATCACCTCAAGCATGTCGACACGATCTTCTCGCGGGTGTTCGGCTAAGGACCGCCAAACGATTGCCAGCGGGCACGATGCGGGGCATGTCTCGGCAGTCCGCCGCTCATGCCGAGCTGTGCGGCTCGGGAGCTCAGGGCGCAGCATGATCCCCGCGCCAATATTGGTGCTGATCGTCAACTATCGCACGCCTGCGCTGACGATCCAGGCGATCAACGCGATCGCGGGCGAGGTGAAGTCGCGCGGCGACACCCATCTCCTGGTGGTCGACAACGGCTCGCGGGACGGATCGGCCGCCACCATCGTCACGGCAATCGGCGAATTGAATGTGAGCGGCTGCTGTTCTCTGCTGGCGCTCGAGACGAATATCGGCTTCGCGGCGGGCAATAATGCCGGGCTCGATCATTATCGGCATATCGCGGCGGCATCGGGCGGTGATCCGTGGCCGGAATTTGTCTGGCTGCTCAATCCCGACACGATCGCCGAGCCCGATGCGCTGGGCGCGCTGGTCGGCTTTCTTGCCGAACGGCCGGAGGCGGGTCTGGCTGGCGGGCGTTGCCTGAATCCTGAAGGCACTGTGCGCCACAGCGCCTTCCGCTTTCACTCGCCGGTCAGCGAGTTCGTCGCTGCGCTGGACCTCGGCCCGTTGCGCCGTCTGCTGTGGCGCCACGATGTCGTCATGCCGATCGAGAATCGCCCCTTCCGCGCCGAATGGCTGTCGGGATCACATCTCATGATCAGGGGAAGCGTGATCGAGCGCGTCGGCCTGCTGGATCCGCGCTATTTCCTCTATTTCGAGGAAACCGATTACTGCGCGCGTGCCGCCGATGCCGGCATCGAGGCCTGGCATGTCCCCGCCAGCCGTGTGATCCATATCGGCGGCCAGTCGACCGGTGTCACAGGGGCGAAGCCCCGCGAGCGCCGCCCCCGGTATTGGTTCGCGTCGCGCGCGCGTTTTCTGCTGCGCCGCTACGGGCTGGCGGCAACTCATCTCGCCAATCTGCTGTGGCTGCTCGCCGCGCCGCCCGGCGCGCTGCTGGCCCGGCTTCGCGGGCGGCCACGCCCGGACCCGCCGCACCTGTGGCGCGATTTCCTAACCCATTATTATGGACCGGACGGCTTGATGTACCGGGCACGCGAGTTGGCGGCTTGAGCGAAGGGCGGCTCCCCGATTTCGTGATCATCGGTGCGATGAAGGCGGCGACGAGTACGCTGCACATGCAGTTGTCCGCTCAGCCGGGCATCTTCATGAGCAGTCCCAAGGAACCGAATTTCTTCAGCGACGATGCGCAATGGGCGCGCGGCGTCGACTGGTATCGCAGCCTGTTCGCCTCCGCGCCAGCCGGCGCGCTCTGCGGCGAGGCCAGCACTCATTACACCAAATGGCCCACTCTGCCCGAGGCACTCCCCCGTCTGAGCGACACCTTACCTGGCGCAAGGCTGATCTATATGATGCGCCATCCGGTCGACCGGCTGATTTCGCATTACAGCCATGGCTGGCTAGAACGCTCGATCGAGGGCCCGATCGACATCGCGATGGAACGCCATCCCGAACTGGTCGACTATGGCCGCTACGCGATGCAGATCGCTCCTTGGCTGGACGTCTTCGGCGCGACCAGCATCCTGCCCGTCTTCATGGAAAGGCTGATCGCGACCCCACAGATTGAGCTGGAGCGTGTCTGCGGCTTCCTCGGCTACGCCGCCACGCCGCTCTGGCACGACGGCATCGACCCGCAGAATGTCTCGGAAGAACGGCTCCGCGACAGCGCTTGGCGGGATCGGCTCGTCTACAATCCACTCGTCACCGCTCTGCGTCGCACGCTGGTGCCGGGCCCCATGCGTAACCGCATCAAGAGCGCGTGGCGGATGCGCGAGCGGCCGGTGATCGGCGGCGCCGCGCTTTTACGGGTAACACAGATATTCGATGACGACCTGAAGCAGCTCGGCACGATGCTCGGCACTTCGCTCGATTGCGGCAACTTCAAGCAGATCGTGTGCGAACAGCCGCTGAACTGGGTCTAAGCGCGCGCCGCGGCCGCAAGCTCTGCATTGCGCTTCGCCGATGCCGCTAGGGTCGCGCGCACCAGTGCCTTGAGCGCGTCGTTTTGATCGAGAACGTTGAGCCCCTCTCGTGTGCTGCCGCCTGGGCTGGCCACACGATCCGCCAGCACCGCTGGACTCTCATAAGACTGCGCGGCGAGCAGCCCCGATCCCTTCACCGTCGCCGTCGCGAGCCGTAGCGCCTGGTCCCTCGGCAATCCCAGAGCTGCGCCAGCCTCCGCCATCGCATCGATGAACCGGAACAGGAAGCCGGGGCCGCATCCCGACAGCGCCGTAACAGCGTCGAACAGCAGCTCCTCGTCGATCCACTCGACCAAGCCCAGCGGGGATACGAGACCGGCCGCCTCGGCACGAACGCCGTCATCGGCATCACGGGAATAGAGCGCGGTCACGCCTTCGCCGATCGACACCGGCAGGTTGGGCATGGCCCTGATGGTTGCCTGGGCGGAAAAAGCCTCGCGGAGGGTCTGCGTTTCGACGCCCGCCAGGATCGAGAGCAGCAAACGCGGCGCCCCGGCTTTCTGTGCGAAGGCCGATCGGATCTCGCCGAACTGCTGCGGCTTGACCGCAAGCACGAGAATATCAGGCTGTTCGCCGCCAGCTGGGATCTCGTGGAGCAGCCTCGCGCCCGCCGGAACGGCGGCGGCGAATGGATCGATCACGACAACCGGTAGATCCCAGCCGGGCGTCCCGAGCCAGCCGCGCAGCATCGCCCCGCCCATATTGCCGGCGCCGATCAGCCAGAGCGCCCGAGCGGTCATGCGATTAGGCCTCGCCCTGGGTCTCGATCATCGCGGCGGCAATGGCCTCTTGGGGAGTCTTGTCGCTCCAGAGCACGAACTGAAATACCGGATAGAAGCGCTCGCACTCGTCGATGGCGGTTTCGATCAGCGTCTCGGCCTGGTCGAGCGTCAGCGTCGCATCGTCGCCTTGCGCCTCGAGCAGCGCGGCATGGCGGAACAGCACCATCGACGAGCTGGTCCACATTTCGAAATGGCCGAGCCACAGCTGCTCGTTGATCAAACCCATCGTCTCGTACATCGCGCCTTTCTTGTCCGCGGTGACGCGGATATCGGGCAGTGCCAGAAACTGGAGAACGCGATCTTCCTCGCGCCATACCGCGCGCAGCTCATATTGCGCCCAGCTCCCCTGGAACTGCGCGACGATCTCCTCGTCGCCGGCACGCTGGAACTCCCAGCCACGCGCCGCGAAATAATGCTCGAGCATATCGATGGGTGCGTTTGCGTCGCGCGAGGATTCAAAGTCGTCAACGTTCATTCGGGGCTAACTCCGCTGCCCAGACAATCGATCCGTGGCCCTTTAGCGGCTCCGATTCAACCCGCGACCGCCATAAAGCTGTGGATAGCTGCGGGTCAGCCGTCCGTCTCGCCCCTGACCGACGCGAGCGCCTCGACTTTCGCCTTCAGCTCTTCCACTTCGTCCCTTGCCGCGGCGGCCATCGCCTTGACCGCCTCGAACTCCTCGCGGCTGACGAAGTCCATTCCCGCGATCCATTCCTTGACGCGCTCCTTGAACGACGTCTCGGCTTCGCGCCCCATGCCCGCCAGCGTTCCGGCGGCGCCGTTCATCATCTTCACGAAATCGTCGAACAGGCGGTTTTCGGATTGCATGGTCAATTCCTCATATCTAGCGCTCCCGCCAACCGGAGGGGCGCGCGGATCATTGAATGATGATTTGGGTATGGCCTGTCGAGGGCACAAGGGTCAGGCCGTAGGGGTTGAGCCGGTAGACCTGCCAGTTGAGCACCCCAGCAAACAGCAGCCAGGCCAGGCAGGGCAGCATCAGAAGCGCCGCGGCGCGCCGGATGTGCCAAAAGATCAGCGTCGCAAGCCCGGCCCAGAGAAACGCCCCGAGGACCAGCCCGAAGGCGAGCATGATCCGGTGCATCGCGAAAAGAACAGGAGACCAGGCCAGCCCGAGTGCGAGCTGGACGACGAACAGCAGGATCGCCACGCCGCGCCCTTTGGCTCCCCGCGCGTTCAGGATGAAGGCCAGCGCGGCACCCATCATGGTGGCGAGGACCGACCAGGCAAAGGGGAACACCCATCGCTGCGGCATGATCGCCGGCTTCTCCAGCCGCTCGAACCACAGATTGCCGGCTGCCGAGTCTCCCAGTTTCGTCGAAACCAGGCTGAGCAGCAGGATCGCCGGAATTGTCACCAGCGCCCATCGCAGATAGGCTGTCCGCAACTGCCGGGCCGATGCGATCTCGCCGGTCACGCTGCTTTGACCGCGCCCATCAGGAACTCGATATTGCCTTCGGGCCCGGTGATCGGGCTCGGCGTTATCCCTTGGCAGCGCCAGCCCTGGCTCTCGATCCAGCCGGAGGCCTCGGCGCAGACCCGCTCATGCACCGCTGGATCGCGGACCACTCCGCCCTTGCCCAGCTCGGCGCGTCCGGCTTCGAACTGCGGCTTGATCAGCGCGATCAGCCGCGCGCCAGACCGAGCGAAACCGATCGCGGTCGCGAGCACCTTCGCCAGCGAGATGAAGCTCGCATCGCAGACGATCATGTCGACGGGTTCGGGGATCTCGGCGGCGGTCAGGTGCCGGGCATTGGTCTGCTCATGGACGATCACGCGGGGATCGTTGCGCAATCTCCAGGCGAGCTGATTGGTGCCGCTATCGACCGCATAGACCTTCTCCGCGCCGCCGGCCAGCAGCACGTCAGTGAAGCCGCCCGTCGACGATCCCACGTCGATCGCCACGACACCCTCGGCGCTCCAGCCGAAATGGGAAAGGCCATGCGCCAATTTGATCCCGCCGCGCGAGACCCAGGGATGATCGCGCCCGCGCACCTCGATCGCGGCATCGGGCTTCAGCGCCTGCCCCGCCTTCTCGATCTTGCGCTCGCCGGAAAAAACGAGACCCGCCAGGATCAGCGCCTGCCCCCGCGCGCGACTTTCCACCAGACCGCGGTCCACCAGCAACTGATCGGCCCGCACGCCAGCCGCCATGCTGTTGCTCCGGGAAATGGTGGGCGGTGACGGTCTCGAACCGCCGACCCTCTCGGTGTAAACGAGATGCTCTACCAACTGAGCTAACCGCCCGAACTGCAGGAATGGCG
>CAMLSA010000058.1 GCA_946482655.1 uncultured Sphingomonas sp.
CGCACATGCCGTAATTGCCCGCGCCGAAGCTGCCGCCGATCAGCACGGTGATCTTGGGAACGCTCGCGGTTGCGACGGCGGTCACCAGCTTGGCGCCGTTCCTGGCGATCCCCTCTGCCTCATATTTTCCGCCGACCATGAAGCCCGATATATTCTGGAGGAACAGCAGCGGAACCTTGCGCTGGCAGGCGAGCTCGATGAAATGCGCCCCCTTCAACGCGCTCTCCGAGAAGAGCACGCCATTGTTGGCGAGGATCGCCACCGGCATCCCCCAGATATGGGCGAAGCCGCAGACCATGGTGGTGCCGTAGAGGTGCTTGAACTCGTGGAACTCGGAACCGTCGACGATCCGCGCGATCACCTCGTGGACGTCATAGGGGGCGCGGACATCGGGCGGCACGATGCCGTAGATCTCGGCTGGATCGAACTGCGGCGCGCGCGGCTCGGCGCGGTTGACGACCGCCGGGTTCGGCGGCTGCAAGGTCCCGACGATATCGCGGACGATCAGCAGCGCATGTTCGTCGTTCTCGGCGACATGGTCGACGACGCCCGACCTGCGGCCGTGCGTCTCCGCCCCGCCCAGCTCCTCGGCGCTGATGATCTCGCCGGTCGCGGCTTTCACCAGCGGCGGGCCGGCGAGGAAGATCGTGCCCTGCCCGCGGACGATAACGGTCTCGTCGGACATGGCGGGGACATAAGCGCCGCCCGCGGTGCAGCTGCCCATCACGCACGCGATCTGGGGAATGCCCTCGGCCGACATCTGCGCCTGGTTGAAGAAGATTCGACCGAAATGGTCGCGGTCGGGGAACACCTCGGCCTGGTGCGGCAGGTTGGCGCCGCCCGAATCGACCAGGTAGATGCAGGGCAGCCGGTTTTCGCGCGCGATCTCCTGCGCGCGAAGATGCTTCTTCACCGTCGTCGGGAAATAGGCGCCACCCTTCACCGTCGGGTCGTTGGCGACGATCATGCAGTGGCGGCCCTTGACCATGCCGATGCCGCCGATCACGCCCGCGCCCGGCGGGCCGCCTCCCTTGTCGTACATGTTGTTGGCGGCGAGCTGGCCGATCTCGAGGAAGGGCGAGCCCGCATCGAGCAGGCGGTGGACACGGTCGCGCGGCATCAGCTTGCCGCGTGCGACATGGCGCTCGCGATGCGCCTCCGGTCCGCCGAGCGCGGCGGTCGCGACCCTGGCGCGGAGCTCTTCGGCGAGCGCACGATTGTGCGCGGCGTTGATGGCGAAGGCTTCCGATGCGGGATCGATGAGGGTGGCAAGCCGCGTCAAAACCCCTCTCCGATCATTTCCCGCCCGATCAGCATCCGCCGGATCTCGTTGGTGCCGGCGCCGATGTCGAGCAGCTTCGCGTCGCGCATATAACGCTCCACCGGCCAGTCCTTGGTATAGCCGGCGCCGCCTAGCGCCTGGACCGCCTCGTTCGCCACCTTCACCGCATTCTCGCTGGCGAGCAGGATGGCGCCCGCCGCATCGAAGCGGGTCGTGCGTCCAGCATCGCAGCTCCTCGCCACCGCATAGACATAGGCGCGCGCAGAGTTGAGCGCGACATACATGTCGGCGACCTTGGCCTGCATCAGCTGGAAGCTGCCGATCGGCTTGCCGAACTGTCTCCGCTGGCGGACGAAGGGAAGGACAGTGTCGAGGCAGGCCTGCATGATGCCGAGCTGGATGCCGGCGAGCACGGTCCGCTCATAATCGAGCCCCGACATCAATATGCCGACACCCCCGCCGACAGTGCCCATCACATTCTCTTCCGGCACCTCGCAATCATCGAACACCAGTTCGGCGGTCGGGGAGCCGCGCATGCCCATCTTGTCGATCTTTTGGCCGATCGAAAAGCCCTTCATTCCTTTTTCGATGATGAAGGTTGTAATGCCGTTCGAGGCTTGCCGGTCGTTGGCGCCGGTCCTGGCGTAGACCACCAGCGTATCGGCATGGGTCGCGTTGGTGATCCAGAATTTGGTGCCGTTGAGGATGTAGCGATCACCCTTCCTCTCGGCCCTGAGCTTCATCGAGATGACGTCCGACCCCGCCCCCGCCTCGGACATGGCGAGGCTGCCGACATGCTCGCCCGAGATCAGCCTGGGAAGATATCTCGCCTTTTGTTCGGGCGAGGCCCAGCGCCGGATCTGGTTGACGCACAGATTCGAGTGCGCGCCATAGCTGAGCCCGACCGAGGCCGAGGCGCGGCCGACCTCCTCCTGCGCTACCACATGTTCGAGGTAGCCGAGGCCGAGCCCCCCGTCCTCCTCCTCGACCGTGATCCCGTGGAGGCCGAGGGCGCCCATTTCGGGCCACAGCTCGACCGGGAACCAGTCCTCGGCGTCGATCCTCGCCGCGATCGGCGCGATCCGGTCGGTGGCGAAGCGTGCGGTGGTTTCGCGAATGGCGTCGGCGGTCTCGCCGAGCCCGAAGTCGAAATCTGCCATGCCTGCCTCTCCAACGCGGAAGCCGTCTTGATAAACCGGGCCTCTTCATAAGAAAAATTGAAAGAAACAGAACATCATAGATCGTACCTATGAGCGACCGTTACCTGCTGCGCTACTTCCTGGCGGTGATCGACCAAGGTAATTTCTCCAAGGCTGCCGCGCATTGCAACGTCTTGCAGCCTACGCTGTCCGCCGGGATCGCCAAGCTCGAATCCTCGCTCGGCCGCCCCCTGTTCAACCGCACCAACCGCCTGGTCGAGCTGACCGGCGCGGTGGTCAGCCTCGCGGGACATGCCCGCCGGATCGAAGCCGAGTTCGCCGCCCTCGCGGAGACCATCGAGACGCTGGCATCGCCGGACTGATCGGCGGGAGCTGCCACGGCAACCACGGCCGCAATCCGGCTTTCGAGTCCGCTTGCCGTTCAGCCGGTCGCCGCCCAAGGCCGCCCTGGCGCGTTGACATGATTTCGTTGTGTGAGCGTTGTAGGATCGACGTTGCCAATTCCGTCCTTGTTTCAGTGAAACGCGAGAAGGAGACCTGCCATGACCTACGTGGATGGATTTATCGTTGCCGTGAAGAAGGACAAGGTCGACGAGTATAAACGGGTGGCGGAGCTCGCCTGCACGGTTTGGAAGGAATATGGCGCGATCGATTATGTCGAGGCGCTGGCCGACGACGTCTCGGTGGGCGAGCTGACCAGCTTCCCGCGCGCCGTCCACCTTGAGGAGGACGAGATCGTGGTCTTCTCCTATATCACCTATCCCTCGCGGGAGGTGCGCGACGAGTGCATGAAGAAGGTGATGGAGGATCCGCGGATGAAGGCTGATATGGAGAATATGCCCTTCGACGGAAAGCGGATGATCTATGGTGGCTTCAAGGCGATCGTCGAAGGCTGAAGGGGACGAATATGGCGTTCGGGGCAAGCTGCCACTGCGGCAAGGTCGCCTGTAGCGTCGAAGCGGACCTGCCGGCCCAGGTCTTTGAGTGCAATTGCTCGCATTGCCAGCGGAAGGGCTTTCTCCCGACCTTCTTCCCGCGCGACAAGTTCGCCTTGTTGCGCGGGGAGGATGTGCTGAAGAGCTATTTCTTCCATAAGCACGCGATCGAGCACCGCTTCTGCGGCGAGTGCGGCACCCAGCCCTTCGCCTTGGGCTGCATGCCCGATGGATCGCCGATGGCAGGGATCAACATGCGTTGCGCCGAAGGCATCGACTTGGCCGGCCTCGATCGTCCGAAGATCGACGGAGCCAGTTTCTGATGGCCGGCAAGGCCCATGTCGGTGTGGGCGGCTGGACCTATGAGCCGTGGCGCGACAATTTCTATCCCAAGGGCCTGCCCCACGCGCGCGAGCTCGAATATGCTGCGCAGCATCTTACTTCCATCGAGATCAACGGCACCTTCTATGGCACTCAGAAGCGCGCCAGCTGGATCAAATGGGGCAAGTCGGTGCCTGAAAATTTCGTCTTCGCGGTCAAGGCGTCGCGCTTCTGCACCAATCGCCGGCTGCTCGCCGAGGGCGCGGAGTCGGTCGCCAAGTTCGTCGATCAGGGGATCGCCGAACTCGGGCCCAAGCTCGGGCCGATCCTGTGGCAGTTTCCGGCAACCAAGAAATTCGAGCCGGATGACTTCGGGGCCTTTCTCGGCCTCCTTCCAAAGGAGCAGGAAGGGGTTTCCCTGCGTCACGCGATCGAGCCGCGGCATGAGAGCTTCGTCTGCCCTGAATTCGTCGGCCTGGCGCGGAAACATGGCTGTGCGATCGTCTTCGCCGATCATGCGGAATATCCGGCCATCGCCGATCCCACCGCTCCCTTCGCCTATGCGCGGCTGCAGAAGAGCCGCGCCGATGTCCCGACCGGCTATGCGGACGCCGAACTCGACAGATGGGCCGATGTGGTGCGCGACTGGACGGAGGGGAAGGCGCCCGCCGACCTGCCTTATGCCGCGGGCAAGCCCGACGCGGCATCGGCCCGCGATGCGTTCGTCTTCTTCATCAGCGGCGCGAAGGAGCGAAACCCGGCTGCGGCGCGGGCGCTGATCGGCCGATTGTAATGAGACCCCAGTTGCGGTGCGAGCGCCACGGCGCCTGCTGCCGGAGTGCTACTTCCTTGCCCTCCAGGCTTTGACTGCGTTCAATGTTCCCGAGACATGGCCAGCCGGGCTCATCGCGGTATAGGCGTAGATGACCTTGCCGTCGGGGGCGATCACATAGGAGGTACGGTTGCTGCGCCCGGTCAGCCCCGCCATGATCAGCGCCACGTCGTAATTCCTGATCATCGCCGGCGTGGCGACCCCGACCGCGAATTTGTTGCGGCATTCGGAGACCGAGAACTTCTTGACCTCCTCCATCGGGTCGGCCGACATGCCGATTACCGTCGCTCCCATCTTCTCGAAATCGTCGGCCGCCTCGGCGAACTGGTGCGCCTCGACGGTGCAGCCCTGGGTGAATACCTTGGGGAAGAAATAGAGCACCACCGGCCCCTCCCGGAGCGCCCGGGCGAGATTGAAATCGAAATCCCTGCCGGCCAGCGCCGCCCGCGTATCGAACGAAGGAGCCTTGGCACCGACCGGGAGCGCGGCGCTCGCCGCGCCGAGCGGCAATGCGACGGCGGCAATCAGGCTTGCGGCTTTCAGAAGCGGGCGCATGACATTCTCCAACAGCAAAAGGGGAAGCTTAGCGGCGGGCTCCGCCAGGTCCAGCACTCCGTCAGCCGCCGGGGGGCGGGATACTCCCGGCGATCTGGGGGACGGTCCGCAAGGCATTCCCCTTGAGGATAAAACGGACGTTGCGGTTGGCGAAGTCGATCGAGACCCGATCGAACAGCTTCAGCACGTCCATGCCGAGAAGCAGCGCGGGCTTCCGGCCGAGCCCCAGCCGGCCGAAAATCCGCGGATCGGCGAAGGCCACCGGCATGTCCATGAGCGTGACGCCACCGATGCGCACGCGACCGACCTGGGTATAGTCGGCCGGCGTAATGCCGCCGGTGACGCTGGTGATGCTGATCGGTGTCGAAGGGCCGAGCCTGCCGCGTTCGGTCAGCTTTTTGCGCAGCGCGGGATTGCCGATCGTGACGGCCGAACCCGTATCGATGATCACGCTTATCTTCTGCCCGTTCGCATCGGCGTCGACCAGGATGAGCTGTCCGAGCTTGCGCCTTGCGGTCACCACGATCTCGTCGGTGTCGACGAGCGCGGCACGCGGCGCATCGCTGATCGACATCCGCATCGCGCGAAAGTCCATCACCACGCGCTTGGTCCGGAGACTGTCGATGCCGAGGATGCCGGCCGCGCCCATGTGATGTTCGGCCAGCAGCGGCGCGGCGAAGTCGGACATTCCCTTGCGGCTCGAGCTCAGCCGAAGCTCGGGCACCACCGCGGTCCGCACCTCTTCGATGCCGGTGATGCTGAGCAGGGTCACCGTCTTGGCGGGTATCAGCGTCAGCCGGTCGGCGAGTTCGTGCGAGAGGACGGTGCGCTCGGAGCCGGTGTCGACGACGAAATGATAGGGGCCGCCGCCGTTGATGGTGACTGGAACCGTCAGCCGCTGGCTGAGATCGCGGCCGCCCTGTACTTCTTCGGGCGTCGTCGTGTCGGGAGTGGCGGCCTGGACCGGGCAGGCGAGCAGGCCCAGCGCCGCCAGGGCGGATAGTCGGCGGCGGGTCTGCACAAGGCGCGGCATCGGCCCTCTTCGAATTTTCCGGCAGAATAGGCTTTTCTGCTGATCCCGACAACCGGGAAGACCGGTTCGGAGGCGGAACCGGCCGAGCCGCTACCGGTTTAGCGACGATGCGCCGACCGGCCGCACGGGCGTTCCGCCGCGCTGGTTGTTGCGGCCGGGTAACATCGCGGATTATGTGCGAGGCGAAATCCGCGTTTCAGCGGTGACATTCCCAGACATGAAGGGACGCTAACAGGGCAGGCATGAGGATGGACGATCGCCTTGGACCTGCTTTGCACCCCGCCTTGCCGCTGCTGCTGCTGCTGTCCGCGTGCAATGCCGGCCCCGCTTATCGCCCGCCCTCGGCATCGGCGCTCAAGATTCCCGATCAGTTCCAGGCGTCGTCGACGATCGCCCCCGAACAGGATATGGTCGATCTGGCGCGCTGGTGGGAGAGCTTCGAGGATCCGGTGCTCTCCCAGCTGATCGACCGCGCCTTCGCCGGCAATCTCGATGTCGGCGCCGCCGCCGCCCGGCTGCGCGAGGCGCGGGCGACGCTGCGCGGGGCGCGGGGCCAGGCGCTGCCGATCGCCGGCGTTTCGGGCTCGGTTTCGCGCAGCATCGGGGCGGACAGCCGCGTGCGCATCGATCCGACCACAGGTCAGACGATCGGCAGCGGCGGCGACACCACCATTTACCGCGCCGGCTTCGACGTCGCCTGGGAGGCCGATCTGTTCGGCGGCATCCGTCGCTCGATCGAGGCCGCCCGCGCGTCGGCAGAGGCGAGCAAGGCGACCCTGCGCTTCACCCAGGCGAGCATCGCCGCCGAGGTGGGCCTCAACTATATCGAGGCGCGGCTCGCGCAGATTCGCCTGCGCATCGCCCGCGAAAATCTCTCCTCGCAGGACGAGACGCTGGAAATTGCCGGCTGGCGCCGCGACGCGGGCCTGGTCTCGAGCCTTGATTATGAGCAGGCACGCCAGCTGCGCGCGCAGACGGCGGCTTCGATCCCGACGATCGAGAATGACTATAACGTCGCGGTCAACCATATCGCGGTGCTGATCGGCGAGGCGCCCGGCGCGGTGACCGCGCTGATCGATCCGCCCGCCTCGATCCCGCTCGGCCCGGACGTCGGCGCGCCGATACCGGCCCATGTGATCGAGCGCCGGCCCGACGTCGCCCAGGCCGAACGCTCTCTGGCCGCCGAAAGCGCGCGGATCGGGGTCGAGACTGCACAGCTCTATCCGGCACTGCGCCTGCAGGGCAGCTTCGCGGGGTCGGCGACCTCGATCGGCAATGTCATCAGCAACGGTATCGGGAGCCTGATCGCGGGGATCACCGCGCCGATCTTCGAGGGTGGACAGATCCGTGCCGCGATCCTCGGTCAGCGCGCCGCCGCCGACGCGGCCTATGACGCCTATCGTAAGGCGGTTCTGACCGCGCTCGAAGAGACCGAGAACGCGTTGAAGGGCCGGGAGGTCGCCGAGCGCCGCGAGGGCGATCTCAGGGTCAGCTACGAGGCGGCGAACAATGCCGCCACCTTTGCGCGGCTGCAATATCGGTCGGGCCTGATCGATTTCCAGTCGCTGCTCGACAGCCAGCGCACGCTGCTGGCGAGCCAGGACGCCTCGGCCGCCGCGCGGGCCGCGCGGGCGAGCGCGACGATCCAGCTCTACAAGGCGCTGGGCGGCGGCTGGCAAGCCGCGCCGATCCCGGCCCCCGGCCCCTATTCTGGCGGACGCAAGATCGCCCAGAAATCTGCCGAGCCCGAAAAGAGACAATGATGGACGCGCCCGACAAGAAACCACCCCAGCAGGATCTCGACGAATTCCTCGGCGTGGAGCCGACCTCGCCGCGTGCCGTGATGTTCCGCCGGATCGGCATCGGCCTTGCGATCCTGGTCGTGCTGGTGATCCTGTGGCGGCTGATCTTCGGGGGGGATGAGAAGGCGGCCTACGCGACCCGTCCGGTCGACCGCGGCGATCTGACCGTGGTGGTGTCGGCGACCGGCAATCTCGCGCCGACCAACCAGGTCGAGGTCGGCTCGGAGCAGTCGGGCACGATCACCGATGTCTATGTCGACAATAATGACCGGGTCCGCAAAGGGCAGCTCCTCGCCAAGCTCGACACGTCGCGCCTCCAGGATTCGGTCAACCAGGCACAGGCGGGGCTTTCCTCCGCCCAGGCCGGGGTCCAGAATGCCGAAGCGACGGCGCTGCAGGCGCGTGCTACCTTGCGCCGGCTGGAAAATGTCTGGCGATTATCGGGCGGCAAGGTGCCGTCCGCAACCGAACTAGATACCGCGCGGGCCGACGCCGCCCGCGCGGAAGCGGGTGTTTCGACGGCCCGTGCCGCGGTCCAGCAGGCGCTGGCAACGCTGTCGTCGGCGCAGACCGCGCTGTCGAAGGCCTTCATCAAATCCCCAGTCAATGGCCAGGTGCTGTCGCGCCAGATCGAGCCGGGCCAGACCGTCGCCGCTTCGCTCAACGCGCCGGTGCTGTTCACCATCGCCGAGGATCTCCGCCAGATGCGGCTCGAAGTGAAGGTCGACGAAGCCGACGTCGCCCAGGTCCGCAAGGGTCAGCGGGCGACCTTCTCGGTCGACGCCTTCCCCGGCCGGACCTTTCCCGCCATGATCGAGCGGGTCGACGTCGGCGCGAATGCCACCGGCAGCGGCACGTCCAGCTCCTCGGCCAGCGCGGCGGCGACCACTACCGGCGTGGTCGCCTACACCGCGCGCCTGACGGTTTCGAACGCCGACGGGCTGCTGCGGCCGGGCATGACGGCGACCGCCGACATCGTCACCTCGCAGAAGAAGAACGTGCTGCTGGTGCCGGTCGCGGCGTTGCGTTTCTCGCCCGATCGCCAGCGGGCGGGCAGCGGTCGGAGCGGCGGGCTGACCAGCGTGCTCGCACCCCGGCCGATGCGCCGGCGGGGCAGCAGCGCTGACCGCGAGGCGACGATCGGGCGCGGCAGCAAGCAGACCGTCTATGTGGTCGCCGATGCGGGCGACAAGCCCCAGCCGGTCGAGATCACCGTGGGCGAGAGCAATGGCAGCCAGGCCGAGGTGACCGGCGGCAAGCTTGCCGAAGGCACCCAGGTGGTGATCGGACAGTTCGCGGCCGGCGGAGAGTCGGGCGGCGGCTCGGGCAATCGTCAGAGCGGATCAGGCAGTCGTCAGGGCGCCGGCGCCGGCGGCGGGCAGCAGCGTAATGCCCAGTGACATCGACTCAGGGGAAACGCTGATACGCTTACGCGGCGTCACCAAGATCTTCGGCGAGGGGCCGACCGCCTTTGCCGCGCTCAAGGGCGTCGACATCGACATCGCGGGTGGCGATTTCGTCGCGGTGATGGGCCCGTCGGGATCGGGCAAGTCGACGACGATGAACATCCTGGGCTGCCTGGACGTGCCGACCGCGGGCGAGTTCCTGTTCCGCGGCCATCATGTCGAGAAGCTCGAGCGCGATCAGCGCGCTTTGCTGCGCCGACGCTATCTCGGCTTCGTCTTCCAGGGCTTCAACCTGCTCGCGCGCACCACCGCGCTCGAAAATGTCGAACTGCCGCTGGTCTATCGCGGCGAGGAGAAGGGTGAGCGGCACAGGCTGGCGATGGCGGCGCTCGACAAGGTTGGGCTGGCCGACTGGTGGGATCATACCCCGGCCGAGCTGTCGGGCGGGCAGCAGCAGCGCGTCGCGATAGCCCGCGCGATCGTCACCCACCCCGACGTCCTGCTCGCCGACGAACCGACCGGCAATCTCGATACCGAGCGGTCGATCGAGATCATGGAGCTGCTGACCGACCTCAATCGCAACAGCGGCATAACCGTGCTGATGGTAACGCACGAGGCGGAGATGGCCGCCTTCGCCCGCACCATCATCCACTTCCGCGACGGTCTGGTGGAGAGCGTCGAAAAGAGCGACCGGGAGGGCTAGTATGTGGGCCACCACCTTCCTCCTCGCCGTGCGCGAGATCAGGCGGCATCTGCTGCGGTCCTTCCTGACGATCCTCGGTATCGTTATCGGCGTGTGGGCGGTGGTGACGATGGTGACGCTCGGCAACGGCGCGACCGCGGCGGTCAAGCAGCAGATATCGGCGCTGGGCTCAAACGTGCTCCAGGTCCGCCCCGGCCAGGGCTTCGGCCGCGGCGGCGGAGGGCCGCAGCCGCCCGACTTCAAGATCGAGGATCTCGACGCGATCCGCAGTCAGATCGTCGGCGTCGTCGCGGTCGCGCCGCTCGTCCAGTCGACGGGCACGGCGGTCTACAACGCCGCGAACTGGTCGACGACGATCAATGGCACAAATCGCGAATATTTCATCGCTCAGCCTTGGACCTTCGCCAGCGGCCGTCCGTTCAGCCCCGCCGAGGAACAGGCCGGCAAGGCGGTGTGCGTGATCGGCAACACCGTGCGTACCCGGCTGTTCCGCGGCGAGGATCCGGTGGGCAGGCGGTTCCGGATCAAGAATATATCCTGTGAGATCATCGGATCGCTGGCGGCCAAGGGGCAGGGCGGCTTCGGCAACGATCAGGACGACATCGTCCTGATGCCCTACAAGGCGGTGCAGCGGCGGATGACCGGCAATCGCGACGTGCGCCAGATCATGGTCTCGGTCGACGACGATTATGATACGCAGCAGGTCCAGGCCTCGCTGCGCAAGCTTCTGCGCGAGCGCCGCCACCTCAACGACGACGCGGAGGATGATTTCAACATATTCGATACCAAGCAGATATCGGACACGCTGTCGGGCACGACACAGATCCTCACGTCGCTGCTCGGCGCGGTCGCTGCGGTCAGCCTGCTGGTCGGCGGGATCGGCATCATGAACATCATGCTCGTCTCGGTGACCGAGCGGACCCGCGAGATCGGCATCCGCCTCGCGATCGGCGCGGTTGCGCGAGAGGTGCTGCTGCAATTTCTCGTCGAGGCGGTGACCCTGTCGTGCCTCGGCGGGCTGCTCGGGCTGCTGCTCGCGCTGATATCAACGATCGTCCTCGCACCGGTCCTCCAGGTGCCCTTCATCTTCGATCCCCAGATCAACCTGCTCGCCTTCTTCTTCTCGGCGATGATCGGCGTGGTATTCGGCTATTTCCCGGCGCGCCGCGCGGCGTCGCTCAACCCCATTGAGGCGCTGCGGCACGAATGAGACGCGCAATCCTCCTTCTCTGCCTGGCCGCCGCGCCCGCGCTGGCGCGGACCGAGCGCCCCGTTCCGCCATGCCCCGAGCCGGTCAGGCCGACCTTGTTCCTCTCTCCGATGGGCGAACCCTTCCGGCCCAAGGGAGATGTCGACGATCCGGTGAAACGCTGGTTCGACCAGGCCGATCGCGATCGGGACGGCAGATTGACGATCGGCGAGCTGATGCTCGACGCCGACCGCTTCTTCGGAGAGCTCGACAAGGACCGCAACGGCGAGCTGCTGCCCGACGAGGTCTATGCCTATGAGCAGGAGGTCGCTCCCGAGATCCGCCTCTATCAGCGCCGCGTTGAGCGCGAGCCGGGCGCCAAGGCCGGCCGCGCGGAAGACGAGCGCCCCCGGCCGCAGCGGCGCAAGCGCGGCCGCGCGGGCGGCGGTGACGGCGTGATCGGGGCCGGGCGCTATGCCTTTCTCAACATCCCCAACCCGGTCGCCTCGGCGGACGACGACATCAACCGCGCGGTCAGCGCCAAGGAGTTCCGCGCCGCCGCCGCCGAGCGTTTCCGCGATCTCGACACCGGTCACGATAAGGCGCTGACCCTTGCGCGGCTTCCCACGACTCCGGCCCAGGTTGCGGCCAATGCGGCCTGTCTCGCCCGGGCCGCGAAGACGGCGAAGGAGAAGAGGCGATGAGCATCGCCAGCCCCTCGATCCTGGTGGTCGACGACGACGCGGAGCTGCGCACCCTGATCACCGATTTCCTGCGGGCCAACGGAATGCAAGTCGAAAACGCCGCCGACGGTGCGGAGATGGACGCGCGCATCGCCGCCGGACGCCCCGACCTTGTCGTCCTCGACCTGATGATGCCGGGCGAGGACGGGCTTTCGATCCTGCGCCGCTTGCGCAAGCCCGGAGGCCCAGCGGTGATCATGCTGTCGGCGATGGGGGAGGACACCGACCGGATCATCGGCCTCGAAGTCGGCGCCGACGATTATCTGCCCAAGCCGTGCAATCCGCGCGAGCTGCTCGCCCGCGTCCGCGCGGTGCTGCGCCGCCGGGGCGAGGAAGCGGGCGGCGGTTCGGGCGGCGCGGTGCGCCGTTTCGGAAGCTGGACGCTCGACATCGTTCAGCGCGAGCTGCGGCGGATCGACGCGCCGCCCGCGCCGCTCACCGATGCCGAATTCCGGGTGCTCGCCGCCTTTCTCGACCGCCCGCAGCGCGTGCTCAGCCGCGACCAGCTGATCGAGGCGGGCAAGGGCATCGACAGCGACGTGTTCGACCGCGCGATCGACGTCACGATCAGCCGGCTGCGCAAGAAGCTCGGCCCGTACGACCCCATCCGGACGATCCGCAACGAAGGCTATATGTTCACGCTCAAGGTGGAAGGCGAATGAAGCTGGCCCGCGGGCCTGGACTTTCGATCTTCTGGCAGACGTTGCTGCTGCTGCTCGGCAGCGTCGCGGTGGTGTTCGTGGTGACCGTCGGCCTGTTCCTGAGCTCGCCGCCGCCGCGCCCGGACTTCAACAGCCTGTCGGACATCGGCGAGGCGCTTTCGGGCCGCAGGATTCCGCGTGCGCGGCACTGGCAGGTCCTGATCATCCCCCGGGACGGCGGCGAACCGGTCCGGACAGCGCGCAGGCCACGCCCCGATTCCGACGAACGGCAGCGCGAACGGCGGCTGAGCGCCGTCCAGCGGCCGGCGCCGCCGCTGCCCGATCCCGACATGGTGAGCTCGGAGGCGTTCACCGCGCGGCTCGCCGAGCAGATCGGCGTGCCGACCGACCGGGTGCGGCTCTATTTCGAGCCCGACCAGCGCAGCAACATGCCGTTCCGCCGCCAGGGCGACCGTCGCGTGATTCTCCGCCGCGGCGAGCCGATCTTCTTCGACACCGTCGTCGCAGCGCTCAGGACCGATGGCGGTTGGCGGGTGGTCCGCACACCGCCACGCGCCTGGCTTGCCCCGTGGCAGAAGCGCGTGCTGATGCTGTTCGGGCTCAGCGTGCTGGCGATGATCCCGTTCGCCTGGATATTCGCGCGGGCGCTCACCCGGCCGATCCGTCGAATCGCCGAGGCCGCCGACCGGATGGGCGCCAATCCCCAGGCGCCCCTGATCACCGAGGAGGGCCCCGCCGAGCTGCGCGTCACCGCACATGCGCTCAACCGGATGCAGCAGCGGCTCGCTGCGTATCTTGCCGAGCGCACCAATATGATCGGGGCGATCGCGCACGATCTGCGCACCCCGCTCGCGCGGATCGCCTTCCGCATCGAGGGCGCTCCCGACGAGATTCGCGAGAAGGTCCAGGCCGACATCGAGCAGATGCGGGCGATGATCGCCGCGACCATTTCCTTCGTCCGTGACACCGCCGGAATCCGCATCGTCGAGCCGGTGGCGCTCGATGCGCTGCTCGCCGATCTGGCGGAAGGCGAGCAGGAGGTTGGCCGGCCGGTGAGGCTGGGCGCGATCGAAACCGCACGGGTGTCGGGCGACCCGATGGCGCTGCGCCGCCTCTTCCAGAATCTGATCGACAATGGCGTCGCCTATGGGGGCGGGGTCGAAATCGGCCTGACCGCCGCGGGCGGTGAGGCGAAGGTTCGGATCGCCGACCGCGGGCCGGGTCTTGCCGAGGGGGCGCTCGAGGCGATGTTCCAGCCGTTCGAGCGGGGCGAGCCATCGCGTAACCGCGCGACCGGCGGAATCGGTCTCGGCCTCAGCATCGCCCGTGCCATAGCCCAGGAGCATGGCGGCAGCCTGATTCTCGCGAATCGCCCCGGCGGCGGAATCGAGGCGATCTGCCGGCTGCCGCTCCGCGACTGAGCCACATCTCGTCGCTCATGAGTTTTGTGGGCGGCGTCGCGGCCGCATGGAAATTTCGTCACGGCTGCGGCGTTGACAAGGATCTGGCGTTCCAGTCGTGACATCTCAAGCGGCTTTGTAATTTTATATCGCAGTGTTATTATTTCGTGACCGTTGCCGGGCGGATGCTCTCCCGGCGTCGAGAGGATCCCGCCGATGACCGGCCGAAACCTGCCGCCTTTGTCGCTTCATGTGCCCGAACCCGCCTTCCGGCCCGGCGATGCGGTCGACTACAGCCATTTCGAGATCCCCGTCGCGGGCGCCGCGCGCCGCCCCGCCGTCGACTCCGCGCCCGCCGACATCCGCGACATGAGCTATGCGATGGTGCGGGTGCTCGATGAGGAGGGCAGGGCGCACGGGCCTTGGGATCCGCGGCTCGCGCCCGAGACTCTGCTCAAGATGCTGCGCGGCATGGCGCTCACCCGCGCCTTCGACGACCGGCTCTACCGCGCCCAGCGCCAGGGCAAGACGAGCTTCTATATGAAGAGCCTCGGCGAGGAGGCCACCTCGGTCGCCGCCGCGCACGCGCTCGACCATGACGACATGTGCTTTCCGAGCTATCGCCAGCAGGGTCTGCTGATCGCGCGCGACTGGCCGATCATCGACATGATCAACCAGATTTATTCGAATACCGCCGACCGGTTGAAGGGGCGCCAGCTGCCGATCATGTATTCGGTCCGCCAAGCCAATTTCTTCTCGATCTCGGGTAATCTCGCCACGCAATATCCGCAGGCGGTCGGCTGGGCGATGGCGAGCGCGGCGCGCGGCGACACGAGGATAGCGGCGGCCTGGTGCGGCGAGGGCTCGACCGCCGAGGGCGACTTCCATTCGGCGATGACCTTCGCCGCGGTCTACCGCGCGCCGGTCATCCTCAACGTGATCAACAATCAATGGGCGATCTCGTCCTTCTCGGGTTTTGCGGGCGCCGAGGCGACCACCTTCGCGGCGCGCGCGATCGGCTACGGCATCGCGGGCTTGAGGGTCGACGGCAACGACGCGCTGGCGGTCTATGCCGCGACCCAATGGGCGGCCGATCGCGCCCGCGGCAATCATGGGCCGACGCTGATCGAGCATTTCACCTATCGCGCCGAGGGGCACTCGACCTCGGACGACCCGGGCAAATATCGCTCCGCGGAAGAAGGCGGCAAATGGCCGCTCGGTGATCCGATCGCACGGCTCAAGCAGCACCTCGTCGCGCTGGGTGTCTGGGACGAGCAACGCCACGCCGCGATGGACAGGGATGTCGCCGAGCAGGTCCGGGCCGCGCAGAAGGAGGCGGAGAAGAACGGTATTCTCCAGGACGGCCTCAAGCAAAGCTTCGACTCGATGTTCGAGGATGTGTTCGAGGAGATGCCGTGGCACCTCAGGGAGCAGCAGCACGAGATGCTCGAAGAACGCCGGGCGGCTGGGATATGAGCGTGCGGAACGGTCCGCCCCGGATCGCCGCCCCGGCCTCCGCCGGAGCGACGCCGGGCAGGGCGGCGCGATGACCGGTGAAATCCGCACGATGAACATGGTCCAGGCGATCAACTCGGCACTGGACGTCGCCATGGCACGCGACGACAGGATCGTCGTGCTTGGCGAGGATGTCGGCTATTTCGGCGGTGTCTTCAAGGCGACCGAGGGCTTGCAGAGGAAATATGGCAAGACCCGGGTGTTCGACACCCCGATCAATGAGGGCGGCATCATCGGCGTCGCAGTGGGCATGGCGACCTACGGGTTGCGGCCGATCCCCGAAATCCAGTTCGCAGACTATATCTATCCGGGACTCGACCAGCTGATTTCCGAGGCGGCGCGGCTGCGCTACCGCTCGGCGGGCGAGTTCACCGCACCGATCACGGTGCGCACCCCGTTCGGAGGCGGTATCTTCGGCGGCCAGACCCACAGCCAGAGCCCCGAGGGCATCTTCACCCATGTCGCGGGGCTGAAGACGGTGATCCCGTCCAATCCCTATGACGCCAAGGGCCTGCTGATCGCGGCGATCGAGGATAATGATCCGGTGATCTTCTTCGAGCCCAAGCGCATCTACAACGCGCCGTTCGACGGCCATTACGACCGTCCGGTCACGCCCTGGAGCAAGTTCCCCGCCAGCGCGGTACCCGAGGGCCATTATACCGTGGCGCTGGGCGAGGCGAAGATCGTCCGCGAGGGCGGGGACGTCACCATCCTGACCTACGGCACGATGGTCCATGTCGCGCAGGGCGTGATCGCCGAGACCGGGATCGACGCCGAGCTGATCGACCTGCGAACGCTCGTCCCGCTCGACATGGAGACGATCGCCGCCTCGGTGAGGAAGACCGGCCGTTGCGTCGTCGTCCATGAGGCGACGAAGACCAGCGGTTTCGGCGCCGAGCTGTCGGCGCTCGTCCAGGAGCATTGCTTCTATTCGCTCGAGGCGCCGGTCCAGCGCGTCACCGGCTGGGACACGCCCTATCCCCACAGCCTCGAATGGGCCTATTTCCCCGGCCCGGTCCGGATGACCGAGGCGCTCAAGCGCGTCATGCAGGATTGATCGAGATGGGAAGCTATAGTTTCAAGCTGCCGGACATCGGCGAAGGCATCGCCGAGGCCGAGATCGTCGCCTGGCACGTTGCGGTGGGCGATAGGGTCGAGGAGGATGCGCCGCTCGCCGACCTGATGACCGACAAGGCGACGGTCGAAATGACGGCGCCGGTGTCGGGCAGGGTGGTGAAGCTCGCGGGCGACGTGGGAGAGCAGGTCGCGATCGGCTCGGTCCTCGCGGTGTTCGAAACCGGGGATGAGGTCAAGGAGGAATCCGAGCCGCCGCTGGCGTTGGAAGTCGCCCCGAGCGAAGCGGCTCAAGCGAAGTCCGATCCTGGTCCTTCCCGCGACGAAGGACCCTCTCGCCCGGAGGGAGAAGGCGGAGAGAAGATCCTTGCCTCACCAGCCGTCCGCCGGCGCGCGAAAGACCTGGGCATCGACCTCGCCGACGTGAAAACCGCCGGGGACGGCCGCGTCCGTCATTCCGATCTCGACGCCTTCCTCAGCTACAATGCCGGCCGTGGCTATCGCGCCGCGGGCGGCCAGCGTGCCGACGAGCGGGTCAAGGTGATCGGCCTGAGACGCCGCATCGCCGAGAATGTGGCGGCGTCGAAACGTCACATTCCGCACTTCACCTATGTCGAGGAGATCGACGTCACCAAGCTCGAGGAGTTGCGCGCCGATCTCAACGCGGCGCGCGGCGCCAGGCCCAAGATCACGATGCTGCCGCTGTTGATCGCGGCGGTCTGCAAGTCGCTGCCGGATCATCCGACGATCAACGCCCGCTATGACGACGAGGCCGGCATCGTCACCCTTTCGGGCTCGGTGCATCTCGGTATCGCGACGCAAACCGATGCCGGGCTGATGGTGCCGGTGATCCGCGACGCGCAGGATCGCAATATATGGCAGTTGGCGGCCGAGATCACCCGGCTGGCCGAGGCCGCGCGCAGCGGCAAGGCGAAATCGGAAGAGCTGTCGGGTTCGACCCTGACGATCACCTCGCTGGGTCCGCTCGGCGGCATCGCGACGACCCCGGTGATCAACCGGCCCGAGGTGGCGATCATCGGGCCGAACAAGATAATCGAGCGGCCGGTGTTCCGCGACGGGCAGGTGGTGTCGGCCAAGCTGATGAATCTGTCGATCTCGTGCGACCACCGCGTCGTCGACGGCTGGAACGCGGCGAGCTTCGTCCAGACGGTCAAGCGGCTGATCGAGACGCCGGCCCTGTTGTTCGTCGACTGACTTGCATGGGCACCGGCCGCAAGGGTAGAGAGCGCGCCACTCAACGACGATCCGGGATGGGGCGGCAATGGCCGGTCACAGCAAATTCAAGAACATCATGCATCGCAAGGGTGCGCAGGACAAAAAGCGTTCGGCGCTCTTCTCCAAGCTCAGCCGCGAGATCACCGTGGCGGCGCGGATGGGCCTGCCCGATCCGGCGATGAACGCGCGGTTGCGCTCCGCGGTCATCACCGCGCGCAAGGAAGGCCTGCCCAAGGACAATATCGAGCGCTCGATCAACAAGGCGTCGGGCGGTGATGCCGCAAATTATGAAGAGGTCCGCTATGAGGGCTTCGGCCCCGGCGGCGTCGCGCTGATCATCGAGAGCCTGACCGACAACCGCAACCGCACCGCGACCAACGTGCGCACCATCGTTTCCAAGAATGGCGGCAATCTCGGCGCGGGCGGATCGGTCAGCCATGGTTTCGATCGGCTCGGCCTGATCACCTACAGCGCCGCCGCGGGCGACGCCGAGAAGGTGTTTGAGGCCGCGCTCGAGGCGGGGGCCGAGGATGTCGGCTCGAGCGCGGAGGGACATGAAATCTGGACCGCGGTCGATTCGCTCCATGAGGTCGCCAAGGCGCTCGAGCTGGTGCTCGGCGAACCCGAAGGCGCCAAGCTCGCATGGCGCCCGCAGACGATGGTTTCCGTGGGTGAGGAGGACGCCGCCAAGCTCCTCAAGCTGATCGACGCGCTCGACGATGACGACGATGTTCAGACGGTATGGGGCAATTACGACGTGCCCGAGGAGGTGATGGAGCGGCTGGGCTAAATCCGGTTCTCACGGCTGTGCCACAGCCGCAATATGATGACTGTGCCTTCGGCGATCTCATATCGCATCGCGTACCGGCCGACGATTATACGACGAACTTCGTTGGGGGCATCGATGTCGAGCTTTTCCCCGATCCTCGGATGTCCGACGAGTCTATCAGCTGCTCTGGCCAATTGTTGCAGAATGCGCGCGCAGCCTCGGCGCTTCAGGCTCGAGAAAGCCATGCAGGCGGGCAAGATCGGCTATGGCCTTCCTGGACCATCGAACCTTCATCATATGGGAGGTGGTAGCGGTTTATCGGTGCCTAAACTGTCCACCCATGCGAGCACCGATTCATGATCGACTGTGTGTCCGGCGGCGACATCGGCCAGCGCCTCCAATGTCAGCTTGTGGCGTTCCTCTTCCAGATCGACCCACGCGGCCAGCGCTTGCTTGACCACCCAGCCCCGCGATCGTTCAAGTCGAGAGGCCATCGCCTCGACCTTTTCCGCAAGGTCAATTGGTACATGGGCGGTCAGTACTTTCAACGGTTTTCGCTTCACAAATGCCCTTCCTTGCGAGAAGAGAACATCCTATGAACATGGGCGCCGCGCAAATATGATCCTGATCGGCCTCGATCCCGGCCTCGGCACCACCGGGTGGGGTGTCATCGCGGTCGAGGGCAATCGGCTCAGCCATGTCGCCAACGGCCAGATCAAGACCGAGCCCTCGATGGAATTGTCGCGGCGGCTGGTGCTGCTGCACGATGCGCTCGCCGAGATGATCCGCACCCACCGGCCCGAGGGCGCGGCGGTCGAGGAGGTGCTCGGCAACAGCAATGCGCAGTCGACCCTGAAGCTTGGGCAGGCGCGCGGCGTGGTGCTGCTCGCGGCGGCGCGGGCGGGGGTCTCGGTCGGCGAATATCATCCGTCGATCGTCAAGAAGGCGGTGGTCGGCACTGGCGGCGCGGAAAAGAGGCAGGTGCAGGCGATGGTGAAAGTGCTGCTTCCCGGGGCCAAGCTTTCGGGCGCGGACGCGGCCGACGCGCTGGCTGTGGCGATCACCCATGCCCATCACCTCGCCAGCGCGCGTGCTATGCGCCGGGTGGTCGCATGATAGCGCGGCTCCGCGGCGTTCTCGCCGAGAACGGCGCCGACCATGCAGTGCTCGACGTCGGAGGCGTCGGCTATCTGGTCTGGTGCTCGGCGCGGACGCTGGCGGCGATCGGCGACGTCGGCGGCGATGTGCTGCTGTTCACCGAGATGCAGGTGCGCGAGGATGCGATCACTCTCTACGGCTTCGGCTCGGCGGCCGAGCGTGAGAGCTTCCGGCTGCTGACCAGCGTCCAGGGCGTCGGCGGCCGGGTCGCGCTATCGATCCTGTCGGTGCTCGACGCGGGCGAGCTCGCCAGGGCGATCGCCGGCGGCGACAAGGCGATGGTGGCCCGTGCGAACGGCGTCGGTCCGAAGCTGGCGATGCGGATCGTCAACGAGCTCAAGGACAAGATGGGCGGCGTCGCCCTCGGCCCCGGCCTCGCGCCCGCAGCCGTCGCGAAGGGCGGCACCGCCCGCGACGCGCTCTCGGCGTTAGCCAATCTCGGCTTCCGCCCCGCGGAGGCGAGCGCGGCGGTCGGTGCGGCCGTGGAGGAGCTTGGCGACGGGGCGACACTCGACGCGGTGGTCCGGCTGGCGCTGCGCAAGGCGGCGAAATAACTCCTCCTGTCGCTCCCGCCTCCGCGGCCGGGCAAGAGGGGCCGCTCATGTCTCGACTTCGCCGGATACGAACGGATATAGAACGAACGAATGACCGATACAGATCGCCTTACCGCCGCAACGCGCCGACCCGAGGATCTTGACGCCGCGCTGCGCCCCAAGTCGCTCGAGGAATTTGTCGGCCAACAGGCGGCGCGCGAGAATCTGCGGGTGTTCATCGAGGCGGCCCGCCAGCGCGGCGAGCCGCTCGATCATGTGCTGTTCTTCGGGCCGCCCGGGCTCGGCAAGACCACGCTCGCCCAGATCATCGCCAGGGAAATGGGATCGGGGTTCCGCGCCACCTCGGGGCCGGTGATCGCCAAGTCGGGCGATCTCGCCGCCTTGCTCACCAATCTCGAGGATG
>CAMLSA010000059.1 GCA_946482655.1 uncultured Sphingomonas sp.
CCGCATTGCGAGGGCACCGGCCTGATCCGAACCGCCTCGTCGGCGGGCCTGTCCGCGCTGCGCATGCTCGAGGATGAGGCCGCGCGCGGCCGCGGTTCGCGGCTGATGCTGCGGGCGAGCCAGGAAGCCGCCTTCTATGTGCTCAACCGCAAGCGCGCCGAGCTCGCCGAGATCGAGGAACGCTATGGTGTGATGATCGAGATTCTCTCGGACGGCACCCTCGAAGGCGCGCGCATGAGTGTCGAGGCCGGTGGCCCGCCGCCAAGCCATGCACCGCGCCTCCCGACGCCGATGGCAATCGAATCCGACGACGATCTCGAGGAGGTCGAGGTCGAGGAGGAGGAAGAAGAGGAGTTCGAGGCCGAAGTCGAAGGCGGTGAGGGCAGGGGCCAGGAGGAAGGCGAGCGCGGCGAAGGCCGTGGCCGCCGCCGCCGCCGGCGTCGCCGCCGCGGCGGTCGTGGCCGCGATCAGGAGGGCCAGGCCGATACGGAAGAGACCGCCGAGCCTTCGGGCGAGGGCGACGAAGCTGCCGAAGCTGCCGAAGCCGGCGACGACAATGGTGAGCTCCGCCGTGGCCGCCGCCGTGGCCGTCGTTCTGGCCGGCGCCGGGGTGGTGAAGGTGCGGGCGTTGCCGATGAAGCTCCCGGCGAACAGGTCGAGGCGATCATGGCCGAGGAAGTTCCGCTCCCGACCGCCGAGGCTCCGGCACCCGCGGAAGAGGCGCCCAAGGGTCGCCGTCGCCCGCGTGCCCGCAAGGTCGATGCCGTCTCCGTTCCGGTCGAGGAAGCGGTAGCTGCCCCGGTGGAGGCTGTTGCCGAGATCACGGCCGAGGCACCCCCCGAGGAAGCCAAGCCGCGCCGTGGACGCCGCAAGAAAGTCGATGCTGGAGCCGGGGCGGTCGAGACCCCGGTCGTCGAAAGCCTAGCCGAAGCAGCGCCCGTCCGGGCGTCCGCGGCCGAGGAGGCCCCCGTCGAGGAAGCCCCCAAGCGCCGCAGCCGCGCCCGCGCCAAGGCGGCGCCGGGCGAAGCCGCCGAAGTGATGGCGGCTCCGGTCGAAGCCGAGCCGGCTGCGGGTGTCGGCGAGGACGAGGAGGCGGACGGACCGCCGCGGCGTGGCTGGTGGCAGCGGACCTTCGGCGCCTGATCATGATCGGCGGGCCGGCCATGACCCGCCCGCCGTATCGCTTCACGCGCGGTTCAGCCGCACGCGGCCAGGATTGACGAGCATGGGCGAAATTGCCGGATCGTCGGGATATTTGCGCCGGGGGCTGCGCGCGCTGGCCGTCGCGCTACTGTCGCTGTCGATCGCCACTCAGCCGGTGATGGCGCAGTCGATCCTGCGCGATGCCGAAACCGAGGCCTATCTCAAGGAGATTTCGGCGCCGCTGGTGACGGCGGCGGGTCTCCAGGCCGGCAATGTCGACATAGTCCTGATCGGAGACAAGCAGATCAACGCCTTCGTCGCCGGTGGCCAGGCAGTCTACATCCATAGCGGTCTGATCGAGGCGGCCGACAGCACCAACGAGCTGCAGGGCGTGATCGCGCACGAGATCGGCCATATCGTGGGCGGCCATATCGTCCGCTTCGGGGAAGGCGCCAAGGGAGCGACTGCGATCACGGTGCTGTCGCTGCTGCTTGGTGCCGCGGCGATGGCGGCTGGCTCGGCGGATGCCGGCATGGGCGTGATGATGGCGGGCCAGCAGGCCGCGATGGGGAAATTCCTCGCCTTCAACAGGGTCCAGGAATCGAGCGCCGATGCGGCGGGACTCAGTTATCTGACCAAGGCGGGAATCTCGGGCAAGGGCATGCTCAGCTTCTTCCTCAAACTCAGGAAGGAGGAGTTTCGCTACGCCTCCACCTATGCCGAGGTCGATCCGTTCATGCAGACTCACCCGATGTCGGGCGACCGCGAGGCGACCCTGTCGGCGGATGTGCTGCGATCGCCCGCCTACGGTACCAAGACCGATCCCGCGCTGGAAAGGAAGTTCCAGCGGATCAAGGCCAAATTGATCGGCTATATGGACGAGCCGACCAGCGCACTTCGCAAATATCCCGAAACCGATCAGAGCCAGGCGGCACATTATGCGCGTGCCTATGCCTGGCATCGCGGGGCCTATCCCGAGAAGGCGATCGAGGAGGTCGGCAAGCTGGTCGCCTCGGCCCCCGACGATCCTTATTTCCGCGAGCTCCAGGGGCAGATCTTGCTCGAATCGGGCAAGCCGCAGGAGGCGATCGCGCCGTTGCGGCTCGCCGTCCAGCGCGCGCGGGGCGCTCCGCTGATCTCGGCGCTCCTCGGCCATGCGCTGGTCGCGACCGAAGATCCGGCCAACCTCAAGGAAGCACGTGATGTGCTCAAGGTCTCGGTGGCTCGCGATCGTGACAATCCATTCGCCTGGTATACGCTCGGCATGGCCTATGCCCGGCTGGGCGACGAACCGCGCGCGCAGCTCGCGACCGCCGAGCGCTATGCCCTGATCGGCGACAATGGCCGGGCCATGGCGAGCGCCGAAGCGGCCATGGCGCGGATTCCACGCGGCACTTCCGACTATCTGCGCGCGGAGGACATCGCCCTCTCGGCGCGCGCCGCGGCGAATGATCGCAAGAAATGAGCATCCGGGATTTCATGCTGCGTCACCGGCAGCTGGCTGCCACGATCGGCGCCGGTTCGGCGATCCTGATCGGAGGCGGGGCGGCCTGGCTGACCCATCAGCGCTCGGCGGCGCCGAGCGACAAGGCCGAGATCGAGCGTGTGGTGCGCGACTATATTCTCGCCCACCCCGAGATCATACCGCAGGCGCTGGAAAAGCTGCGCGCGCAGCAGAGCGAGACGGCCTATGCCAGCAGCAAGGCCGCGCTCGAGACGCCCTTCGCCTCCGCCTGGGCGGGCGCCGAGAATGGTGACGTAACCCTGGTGATGTTCACCGATTACGCCTGCGGCTATTGCCGGACGAGCCTGCCGGATATCGACCGGCTGCTCGCCGAGGATCCGAAGCTCAAGGTCGTGTGGCGGGAGATACCGATATTGGGGCCGGGCAGCGAGATCGCCGCCAAGGCGAGCCTGGCCGCCGCACAGCAGGGAGCCTTCCGTGAATTCCACCAGCGCATGTTCGCGACCGGCCAACCCGATGGCGACAAGGTCTCGGCGGTGCTGCGCTCGATGAAGCTCGATCTCCGGCGCGTTCAGGCCGATCTCGACAGCCCGACGGTAATGGCGGAACTGCGCAAGAACATCGAGCTTGCCCAGCGAGTCGACGAATCGCTCGCGACCCCGACTTTCGTGGTTGGCGGTCAGATGCTGAAGGGCGCGGTGGGCTATGACGCGCTGAAGAAGGCGGTCACCGACGCGCGGAAGCGGGCATAGGATTTCGTCGCCCGCCGGAGGGTGGACGACGGCCGAATTACCGCTCCACCACCCCCTCGATCGTCGCGCTCCCCGGATGATGCTTGTCGAGGTGCCGCTTGATGATCTTCAGGTTGCGGCTGTTCGAGCGGAAGAAGAAGTCGGGAATGGCGCCGACCCAGGGGATCGCGCCGAGCAGAAGATCGACTCCGACATTGCCGAACATCCGCGCGATCTGCCATTTCGACATGCCGAGGTTGCGGGCCTCCCAGGCGAGCCAGCTTCCCATCACCGCGCCGATCGTGGGGCCGACGACCGGGACCATGTCGAGCAGCACGTCGAGTCCCAGGGGCTTGTTGATCCCGGGGACGACGAACATCCGCTCGAGGAGCGCTTCCATCGTCTCGATCCGGCGGCGCACCGAGGCGGCGTCGCGGCCCATGCCGGGCATGCGATCCGCTAAATCATCGAAATCGGCGCTCGTCGGGCGTCTCATGCAAATTTCTCCGTAATCCACGGGTGGATCGCCTCAGCGGTTGCTTTTGTTCCCGATCAGCGGGGCGAGCGGATGAACCGCGCGCGGGTTGAGCTTGAAGCCGGGCAGATCGGGCGCGGCCAGCGACCAGCGCACCGGTTGGGCGATCGGAATGAACGGTGCGATCGCGGCGAGCCGCGCCTCGGTGTCGGTGATCATCCGGGCACGCAACGCCGGATCGGCCGTGCCGCGGGCGATCCGGAACGCCTCGTCGGCCTGAACGCTGCACGGTCCGCCCTGATTGCACAGAAAATGGGCGAGGAACCAGTCGGCGTGGCCCGCCGGCGCGACTTCGTCGATCAGCCGCAGGTCGGCGCGCGCACGGGGGCCGACCCGCTCCACCTCCACACCGATCGCGCGCCACTGCCGGCGGACGGCGGCGAACAGGATCGCCGAGCCAGGCCCCGCGGGCATCGCCACGGTCAGGCGGACCGCGCCGTCGACGCCATTTTGAGCGCGCCAGATGCCGATGATGCGCCGCGCGGTTTCGACCCGGCCGGCAAGCGCGCGTCCATCCGCCCCCCCGACGTTGGCGAATGCCTGCGCCCAGAAGGGGCGGGTCGGTTCGACGACGTCGGTGAGGCCAGGGGGCAGGATCGCCTGGATCGATCGCCAGCCGGGCACCCCCAGCGCGGCGCCGATCGCGTCCCGGTCGAGTGCCATCGCCAGGGCCTGGCGGACCTCGGCGGCCATCAGCGCCGGCGAGTTGCGTGCGACGCGAAAGCCGAACAGTCCGGTCGCGGGGTCGATCTGGACGTTACGCGGGGGAATGTTGGCGAGTCGGGTATAGAGGAAATCGTCGAAGCTGCCCCCCGTGACCAGTTCCGCCTCGCCATTGGCGAAGCGCGCCACCGCGAGGCCGGCACGTTCTCCGCGCAGAAAAATGCGGCGTTTGGCCTCGGCCTTGGCGCCATCGTCGTCAAGGCTCTCGGCAACCGGCGGAGGGCGCAATATGGTCAGCCGGCCTACCTTGCCATCGAGCAGCAGCGGCCCCGTACCCTCGCTGTCGAGCAGCAGGGCGAATGCGGGCCCGGCGAGCAACGACATCAACTCGGGACGTGGCGCCGACAGGCGGATCTCGATCACTTCGGGGGTGACCGCGACTACTTCGCGCACCCCGTCGAGGCCGGTGCCGAGCGAAGCGTCGCGATAGCGGTGCAACAACCGGCGCAGCCGTGCGGCGACTCTCTCGGCGTCGGCGCGGTCATGATCGAGCCGGAAGGTGTAATAGAGGCCATCGTCCGAGATCGCCCAGCGCATGGCGAGCCCCGGTTCGACCTGTGCGGCCATGTCGAGTCTGACCAGCCCCTGGGCGACCGCGCCGAGCAACGCCGCTTCCACGCGGCGCGGCGGTCCCGCGGCCGGATCGCGCAATCGTATTTCGCGGCCGATTACGCTGACCGTTACCCGATCGTCGTTGCCGCTCTGGCCGCAGCCAGCCAGCAACAGCAGCGCAGTCGCGGCTGTGATGGGGATGGGGCGCATCATTTCAGCTTCAGCGTCCGGCTCGGGTGCATATTCGGAGCATTGTCGTGCCAGCCTATGACGCGGGGGGCAACCAGTGCGCGGCTGACATAATGGTAAAGCGGGATCAGCGGCGCATCATTGACCAGGATCGCCTCGGCCGCGCGCATCGCCCGGATACGGGCGGCCGGATCGGCGATCCCCATCGCCCGGTTGAGCGCGGCGTCGAAGGCTGGGCTCGCATAGCCCGAATAGTTGAGCTGCCCCGCATCGGATCGGTGGATCGCGAGATAATTTTCGGGCGCCGCGATATCGCCGATCCAGCCTGAGCGCGCGACCTCGAAATCGCGGCGTCTGAGGTTGGCGAAGTGGAGCGAGGCTTCGCTGTTCAGGAGATGCGCCTCGACCGGGAGCGGCCGCCACATCGCCGCCATCGCCACCGCGACCCGGCGATGATCGGCATCGCTGTTGAAACGCACGTCGAAGACCAGCTTTCGGTCCGGCCCATAGCCCGCGGCGGCGAGCAGCGCACGCGCCGCCATCAGCCGGCGTTCGCGGCTCCAGTCCGCCCACGCCGGGCGATAGCCGCCGGCCCCTCCCGTCACGCCCGGCGGCACCACGCCCCAGGCGGGCCGCGTGCCGAGTCCGATCAGCTTGCCCGCGATCCATTGCCGGTCGATCGCGATCGAGAGCGCGCGGCGGACGCGGATGTCGTCGAAGGGCGGGCGGCCGGTGTTGAATACGAAATAATAGCTGCCGTTATAGGGCGCCACATGCGCGGCCCCCGGCAGCCGTTCGGCGATCCAGCCGGCGCGGGCGGGCGGAAAATCATTGGTCGTATCCACTTCGCCCGCGGCGAAGCTGCGCAGAGCCGTCAGCCGATCGGTCACCGGCCGCCATTCGACCTCGGCGATCGGGGCTTGCCCCCCATGCCAATGCGGGTTGCGAGCGAGGCGGAGACGCTCATTGAGCCGCCATTCGGTCAGCCGATAGGGTCCTGAGCCGACCAGCGGCCTCTCGGCGGTCCAGCCGTCTCCCGCCGCGGCGATGCGATGGACCGGCAGAGCCGCCATCGCGGGCAGCGCCAGCAGCTCCGGCAACGAGGGCATCGGAGCATGCAGATCGACGACCACGGCGCCGCCATCGGCGGTGACGTTCGCGATGGCGGTGAACAAGGCGGCGCTCGGTGATGCGGTGCCGGGATCGCGCAGCCGCGCGAAGACCGCGGCGAAGATCCGTGCCGTGATCGGCCGGCCATCCGAGAAGCGCAGGCCGGAGCGCAGCGTGAAACGCCATCGCAGGCCGTCGGCCGAGATGCTCCAGCCCTCGGCCAGTCCGGGCTCGGCGCGGCCGTGGCCGTTGATCCGGGTGAGCCCTTCGAACTGATCCCGGGCGACGCGGATCGTCGCCAGGTCGGAGGCCTTCTGCGGATCGAGGCTCTTCACTTCATCGTCGGCGAGGCGGATGATGCGGTCCTCTGGCAACGCCTCCCGCTTCCCGCCATGGCAGGCGGCCAGGATCAGCAGCAGCGGAAGGATGAGGCGGCGCATCTTCACTGCGAGTTAGGCCCGATGGCTGCCCTGCGCTCAACCCCAAATCGCCGTTACGCCGAACTTGTCTCAGCAGCCGCTTGCGGCGGCGGCTTTGATCTACGAGCCGGCAGCGGACGGCACGACACCGATCACCGCCCCTGGCGACCGGTGGTACGCAAGCTTCGCCAGTCCAATTTCCAGCGCCGCCCTCAGCCGATAGGCGGCCGCGATGGCCGCGCCGGCAAGGAAACAGCCGGCGACGACGTCGGTGAGATGATGGCTGCCGTGCGGAATGGCGGACATGATGACGCCGCCGTTGAACAACAATGCCGCCACCCGAGTGCGCGTACCTCCCAAAATGCCCATGCGAACAGGACGCCGGCCGCCGCATGATAGCTCGGGAAGGTCATCAGCCCCAGAAGGCCATCTGACGGAAAGACGAGAGTGCCACCGGCGCGGAGCGCGGAAACATGCCCGACCGTCAGCGCCTCGGACAGGAGAGAGACATCCGGATGCACGGTTTTCGAAAGTCCAAGGGCGCCATAGGCGCCAATTGCCGGCCAGAAATAACCCACGGTATGGACGACCATAAGCGCAATGGCGTTGGCCGCCACGAATATGGAAAGCCGTGTGCCCTGGCCAGTGATCGCCAAGGCCAGGACCAGCACGCCGATCTGCTGCCCGCACCAGGCGTAAGGAAATCCCAGGAGGTGGGTCAGCGCCGGGTGGGCGTTGAACCAGGCCAGCATCCGGGGCCAGTCAAAGCCCATCGCGTGATCGGCGGCCAGGAGCTCCGCGTCGATCAGCGGGAAATTTCGGCCCGAATGAAAGATGGCATAGCCGAGCGACATTCCAAAGATCGAGAGGATGTAGCCGGCGAAGAGGGCGGCGAAAACGCATGCCACCGTCGGTCTCCGCCAGCGTAGCGCGGCGACGATTGCCGCCGTAGCGATGATGGCGATCTTGGCGAGTTCCAGCATGATGAAAGGCAGTGGCAGATGGTCGCCCAGGGCCACCAGGCCCCAGCCGGCAAACAACGCGGCGGGGATGATAGCGCACAGCACCGACGATCCGGCGTCGTTCGTTTCGCTCGCGGGGACCTGCACGAAAATTTTTCCAAATGATGGGCGCAAGCCGACCTCCTGCGCAGATCGAGTACAGTCGGTTGCCTTATATTCGGTTAAGCGGGCTCGCTACGCTGCGATGCGGCGATCAGACCCCCTCCGCGCCATCCACAGTGCCGCCCGACATCGTCGATTTCGCTGCTGACATCCGCGTCATGAATATCGGCCAAGAGCGCCGCTGCAACGATTCGGGCGGAGTAGATGGTGTGGTTATCGAGTCCCGAAGCTGGTTGGGCATGGCTATTGCTGACGGCCTGTGGCGGCTCGGCCGCCGTGGCGCAGCGGACGGGGACACACACGGGTTCTCCGCAAGAGATTCAGAGCGAATCCGAAGAGAGTGACGACGGGGATTTGATCCTCGTCCGAGGGCAGCGGGAGCGTGCTGCGGTGATCGGCGATATCGCGCCGGAGCAGCAGCTCAACGGCGGCCGGGCGGGCCAGGCGGACAGGGCGGCCGCTTGCAAATCTCGATGTTCCACACTGGTACTTCAAGGACGAGGTGCTGATCCGCCGGAGGCTGCCGGCGCTCGATCTGCTCGGGCGGCGGCACCGCCGAACATGAGCTCGAGGCGCAGCTCGTCTATGCCGATAACGGCGTCGGGGGACGCGTTAACGCGAGCTGGCGTAGCGGCACCAGGGTATTCGGCTCGGTCGGTTCGCCGACAGGCGATCTGCGCTTCTCGCCGCGCCCGACGGTCAATGCACGCATCTTCGTCCAGCTCGTGCAGATGCCGGCGCTGATCGACTCCGGCTGGGCACAGGGCGCGCGCATCTCGCTGCGCATCGACAATATGTTCCATTCGTACCTGAGGTCCGCGACGCGACCGGGGCAACGCCGCTGCGCTACCAGCGCGGCTATCTCGATCCGGCCGGCAGGACGATCCGAATCGAGTTCCGCAAGCTCTTCTTCTGACCCTTACCGCGCCGGCAGCACCACCGCCCGACATTCGCCGAGACCGATCGGCGCGAAGCCGTCGGCCCGCGCCGTCGCCGACAGGATGATCTCGTCGCCATCGGCGAGAAAGCCGCGCTCTTCACCATTGGGAAGCCTCACCGGCTGACTGCCGCCGCGCGACAGTTCCATCAGGCTGCCGAAGCCGTCCTCGCTCGGGGCCGAGATGGTGCCGGTGCCGAGCAGGTCGCCGGGCTGGAGGCTGCAGCCGTTCGACGCGTGATGGGTGACGATCTGGGCGACGGTCCAGTACATGTTCGCGGCCGGGCTGTGGCTCAGCCGGTGCGGGATCTCTCCAGCCTCGCGCATGCTAGTGGTAAGCAGATGGACCTCGAGGTCGATCGACAGCGCACCGCTCCGCTGATCGGCCTCGTCCCAAAGATAGTCGAGCGGGCGGGGATCGCTCTCCGGCCGCGAAGGCTGCGGGATGCGGTAGGGCGCGAGCGCCTCGATGGTGATTACCCAGGGCGAGACGGTCGAGTGGAAGTTCTTGGCGAGGAACGGCCCGAGCGGCTGATATTCCCACGCCTGGAAATCGCGCGCCGACCAGTCGTTGAGCAGGCAGAAACCCGCGATATGATCGCTGGCCTCGCCGATCGGTATGGGGTGGCCCAGATCATTGCCCCGGCCGATCCAGACCCCGAGCTCGAGTTCGTAATCGAGCTGCGTGGTCGGTGCATAAACCGGAGCGTCGGCGCCGAGCGGCTTGCGCTGGCCGGCCGGCCGCACCACCGGCACGCCCGAGGGCCGGATCGACGAGGAACGGCCGTGATAGCCGATCGGCACATATTTATAATTGGGCAGCAGCGGGTTGTCGGGCCGGAACTGGCGGCCGATATTGCTGGCGTGATGAATGCCGACATAGAAGTCGGTATAGTCGCCGATCGCTGCGGGCAGATGCATCGTGACCGACGGGATGTCATGAAGATAGGGCGCGAGCGCAGGGCGGTGGCTCTCGTTCGAAAGCAGTTCCGACAACTTCCGGCGCAGAGCGACCCTCCGCTCGGGCGCGAGCGCGAAGAGCGTGTTGAGCGTCGCGCATTTGACCTCCACCGGCAGCAGCCAGGTGATCGCGGCGAGATCGAGCAGCTTGTCGCCGATCGCGACCGCAGGGCGCCGGTTGCCCCCATCCACCGAGAAGATGCCATAGGGCAGGTTCTGGATCGGGAAGTCGGGATGGCCGTCCGCGCCGGGAACCCAGCTCGTCAGCGCCTGGTCGTGGGTCTCGTCGATTGCGATCACCTCGGCAGCTCCGCCTTGGCGAAGCCGGCCCAGCAGTCGTCGTAGTCGACCTGCATCAGCGGGCTTTCCAGCGCGAAACGGGTCGGCCGCAGCACCGCGCGGCTCTCGAACATGAAGGCCATGCTGTCCTCGATCCTGTAGGGTTTGAGTTCGGCGGCGATCGCGGCCTCGTAGCTCGCGCGATCCGGCCCGTGCCCCGCCATCTGGTTGTGGAGCGATCCGCCGCCGGGGGCGAAGCCGCCTGCCTTCGCGTCGTAGCTGCCGGTGATCAGGCCCATATATTCGCTCATCACATTGCGGTGAAACCAGGGCGGGCGGAAGCTGTCCTCGGCTACCGTCCAGCGCGGCGGAAAGATCACGAAGTCGCAATTGGCGATGCCCGGCGTGTCGCTGGGAGAGGTCAGCACGGTGAAGATCGACGGGTCTATATGGTCGAAGCTCACCGTATTGATCGTGTTGAAGCGGCGCAGGTCATAGCGGCAGGGGGCGAGGTTGCCGTGCCACGCGACGACATCGAACGGCGAATGGCCGAGTGTCGTCGACCAGAGCGAGCCCTGGAATTTCTGAACCAGCTCGGTCGGCGCATCGATATCTTCGTACCAGGCCGCGGGCGTCTCGAAGTCGCGTACGTTGGCGAGGCCGTTGGCCCCGATCGGGCCCAACTCGGGCAGGCGGAAGGAGCGGCCGCCATTTTCGCAGACATAGCCACGGGCGTGGCCGTCGATCAGCTCGACCCGGAAGCGGATGCCGCGGGGGATCACGCCGATCCAGAGCGGCCCGATCTCGATCGGACCGAGTTCGGTGACGACGCGCAGACGTCCTTGCTGCGGCACGATCAGCAGTTCGCCATCGGCGTCGAAGAAGGCGCGCTGCTCCATCGACCGGTTGGCGGCGTAGAGATGGACCCCGAGACCCGTATTGCCGACGAAGCTGACCAGCCCGTCGATGAAATCCGTAGGGGCGACTGGCAAGGGCAGCGGATCCCAGCGCAGGCGGTTCGGAGTCGGGGGCACCTCGTCGAACGGCTCGGAGCGGAGCAGCGACGGCTTGGCGTAGGGCTTGAACGGCGGATGGTTGGCGGCCGGCCGTATCCGGTAGAGCCAGCTTCGCCGATTTTCTCCACGCGGGGCGGTGAAGGCGGTGCCCGACAGCTGCTCGGCATAAAGGCCGAAGGGGACGCGCTGGGGAGAGTTCCGGCCGACGGGCAAGGCGCCGGCGACCGCTTCGGTGGAGACATGATTGCCAAAGCCGGGGATGTAAGCGGAATTCATCCCTCCTCTCCTTCAGGGGAGCGGCTTAGCGACCGGCGGCTCAACTCACTCACCGACCTTCACCACACCCCGGCGGATCTGGTCCTGTTCGATCGATTCGAACAGCGCCTTGAAATTGCCTTCGCCGAAGCCCTCATTGCCCTTGCGCTGAATGATCTCGAAGAAGATCGGGCCGACCATGTTCTCGGTAAAGATCTGCAGCAGCAGTCCGCCGCCTGTCTCGGGCGCGCCGTCGATCAATATGCCGCGCTTGCGCAGTTCCTCGATGTCATGGCCATGACCGGGCAAGCGTCTGTCAATTCTGTCGAAATAGCTGTCGGGGGACGTTTGAAAACGGATGCCGTTGGCGCGCAGCTTGTCGACGGTCGTGAAAATATCGTCGGTCGCGAGCGCGAGATGCTGGATGCCTTCCCCCTTATATTCGCGCAGGAATTCCTCGACTTGGCTGTTTTCGTCCTGGCTCTCGTTGAGCGGGATGCGGATCTTATCGTCGGGTGCGGTCATGGCGCGGCTCAGCAGGGCGGTCGCCTTGCCCGCGATGTCGAAGTGTCGGATCTCGCGGAAGTTGAAGATGCGCTCGTAGAATTCCGCCCAATAGTTCATCCGGCCGCGCTGGACATTGTGGGTCAGGTGATCGAGCGTGTGCAGACCGACGGAGCGATCGTCCCTTTTGGCGCCCGGCGCCGGCCGGAAGTCGACATCGTAGATTTCCTGCGCACCGTAGCGGTCGACCAGATAAAGGTTCGAGCCGCCGATCCCCTCGATGGCCGGGATGTTGAGCTCCATCGGGCCGACCGGCGCCTCGACCTTGTTCGCGCCGCGCTTGACCGCTTTTTCAAGCGCCTTGGGGGCATCGTGGACGCGGAACGCCATCGCGTTGGCCGAGGGGCCGTGGGCGGCGCGGAAGTCGGCAGCCTGGCCACGCGCGTCCATGTTCAGGATGAAGTTGATGTCGCCCTGGCCGTAGTGGCGGACATTCTTCGAACGATGATCGCCGAGATGGGTAAAGCCCATCGCCTCGAACAAATGGGCCAGCGCCTGCGGATCGGGCCCAGTGAACTCGACGAACTCGAAGCCGTCGAGGCCGAGCGGATTATGGTGCGGCTCGAGATGGCGATCGTTCATGGCAGCCTCTCAAATAGTAACATTTGATACAAATAGGGGTTTGCCCCGATTCGTGTCAAATGTTACCAACGCGCGATGGCCGCGAAACGTCTCATCCTCGATCGCTTCATTCCTTACCGCCTGTCGGTAACGTCGAACGTGGTGAGCGATGTGATCGCGAGCGCCTATGAGGCGCTGTTCGGCCTCACCATTCCGGAATGGCGCGTGATGGCGGTGGTTGCCGAAAATGATGGCATCACCCAGCAGGGGATCTGCACCGCCACGCGCATGGACAAGGTGACCGTGAGCCGCGCGGCGATCGGGCTGGTCGACCGCGGTCTGATCGCCCGCGCTCCCAACAGCGCCGACCGGCGATCGCGGTTGCTCGCGCTGACCCGGTCGGGCCGGGCGCTCTATGCCGAAGTCGCGCCCAAGGCGCTCGAGTTCGAACAGCGTATCTTCGCGAGCTTCCCGCGGGAAGAACTCGATCGCTTCATGACGATGCTGCGCGCCATCGAGGCAAAGGCGCTGGAGGTGGGGGAGAACTCTGAATAGGCTCCTCCCAAGCTTCGCCTGGAAAGAATCCTTACGAAGCTCAGGCTCGCACTTTTTCGTTCAGATGCGCCTCGATCAGCGCGTCACCGGTCGCGACCATGGCGGCGCAGGGGCCCTGGCTGCCGAAAATATGGTGCGCGGCAATGGCGCCTTCGATGATCAGCATCAGCCCGTCGGCCAATTCCTCGGGGCGGGCTATGTCGAGCCGCCGGGTGATGTCGACGATCAGGCGCCGCATATCGGCCTTGCAGGCTTCGAGTACGGCGCGCCCTGGATGGCCGGGCTCGGGAATCTCGACGGCGGTGTTGCTCATCGGGCACCCGCGGAAATCGGGAGAGGCGATCTTCGCCGCAAAATAACGCACCATCCCCCGGAGCTGGTCGCGCGGATCACTGCCGGCCTGTTCGAGCGCGACGCCGAGAGCGGCCCAGTTTTCGCGACCGCTCTCCTCCAGGCAAGCAGCGATCAACTCGTCCTTGGAAGCGAAGGCGCGGTACAGACTCGGCTTGGTCACCCCTGCCTTGCAGACGATTTCGTCGACACCCACGGCGCGAATGCCGCGATGATAGAACAGGTCGCGCGCGGCCTCGAACACGCGGGCAGCCGCCGTTTTCTTCACTCCCGTCCCGTCGTCATCGCAACAGGCGGTGTTCTTGGGTGCAGGCACAGGCAATCCCATCCTCGTCAGCCAGTGCTATGTAACAGATCGGTACGGCTATTTCAACCTATCCGTCACAATCCGTCGGTTGTCCCCCGGCGTGCTCATCGCCCAGGAAATCTCTCCTGAGGAACGGCCCTCGGGGCTCCCCCAGTACGGGATCGATCTTCGCGCGCAGCTCGGCATATTCGGCGGCGGGATCGCTGTCGGCGACGATGCCGCCGCCGGCGCGCGCGATCAGCCGGGTCGGCGTGACGGCGATCGAACGGATTACGATCATGCTGTCCATCGCGCCGTCGCCGCCGAGCGCGAAGACGATGCCGAAGAAGGGGCCGCGGCCCGATTCCTCGACGGCATCGATGATCTCGACCGCGCGGCGCTTGGGCGCACCGGTAATCGAGCCGCCGGGGAAGGTCGCCGCAAGCAGGTCGATCGCGTCCTCGCCCGAGCGCAATTGCGCATGCACGGCGGAGACGAGATGCCAGACCGACGCGAACCCCTCGAGCTTCGCGACCTGCGAAACCGTGACGCTGCCTTCCTCCGCCACCCGCGAGAGATCGTTGCGCAGCAGATCGCAGATCATCAGATTTTCGGCGCGGTCCTTGGCCGAACGGGCGAGGCCTTCGCCATTGCGGCGGTCCTCATCCGGATCGGCGGCACGGGGCGCCGTCCCTTTGATCGGGCGGGTCTCGATCCGTCCCGCGGCATCGCACTGGACAAAGCGTTCGGGCGACGCGCTGAGCAGGGCGCTTCCTTCACCCAGGTCGAGATAGGCGGCGAACGGCGCCGGAGTGCGGCGGCGCAACGCGAGATAGGCGGCCGCGGGGGAGAGACCGGCCGGTCGAAACGCCATGAAGCGTGTGCTGATATTGGCCTGATAGATATCGCCGGCGCGCAGATAATCGAGCACCGCCTCGATCATCGCGCGGTGGCGCTCCGGGCTGGTCTCCTCCAACCATTGTGGCGCAGGGGCGTTGGCGCCGGGCGGGGCGGCGTGCGCTAGGAGCCGATCGAGCCGTTCATTCGCGCTCAGCTCGCCGCGCGGCCGGGCGAAGCCCCAGGCGCGACGCGCGCGATGGTCGAAGCCAAGCAGCAGGTCGTAGCGGCGGACGACCAGCGCGGGGAGTTCCGGATCGGGCGCATGGCGGCTCTCCAGCCCCAGCGCGCTCGGCCCCAGATCATAGGATAACAGGCCGATCAGCCCGCCGGTAAAGGGCAACGGCCCTGCCGACCGCGCGGGCTGGTGAAGGCGGCGCAACGCCGCGAGCGCCTCCTCCATCGAAACATTGGTGAGCCGCATCTCCTCCGCCGGATCGACCGCGATGTAGGAGGCTGCCGAACGCGGGTCGCCTACCGCAGCACTGTCGAGAAAAGCGACGCCGGGATGGCCCGCGAGGCGGGCGAACATCTCGGCGGGATCGCTCCACGGCAACTCGCGGATCAGCAGCGCGCTCTCGATCATTTGGCGCGCGCCTTGGTCCACAGATGCCGCGCCAGCATCAGCGGCGGCATCCTGATCCAGTGCGAACGGACATAAAAGCCGAGCCGGTTGAACGGACGGGTCGGCCGTCCCCAGCCGTCGCGGGCGAGAATTCGGCGGATGAACAGCAGATCGCTTGGCCGGTCGTAGCCGGCGATGCGCGGCTCGACCGGCGTGGCGAATATGCGGTCGGCGAGGCGTAGCGCCAAGCCCAGCGGCTGGCGCATCTGGTGGAGAATCGCTCGGCGTTCGAGGTCGTTCCAGAAAGGGGGCGTCGAGGCGAACAACCGCAATAGCCGATCGATGTCCCAGAGATTGCGAAGGCCACCGGCGAGATCGCCGTCGGCCAGGAGATGGGCGACCGCATGGACGATCATGTCGGCGGGGCTGAGGAGGCGCAGGCCCGGTGCAATCTCGATGCTCTCCGCGATCAGCGCCGCTGCGTCGGGCGTGCGCCCGGCGGTCAGTGGCAGGATGGTATGATGGACATCGATCATACTGCCCCGATCCTTGTGCACCAGCGGCGGCAGCTCGTGCATCCAGCGCCGGTAATAGGCCTGGTCGTAGGCGTTTTCCTTGACCCACATGAAGCCCGCGTCGAGCAGCGCCGCCTCGGCTTCGTCCAGCCGATCGCGCGGCACGAGGATGTCGAGATCGCCAACCAGGCGCCCGGCCCCGGCCGGCAAGCCCGAAAAGGCGAAGGCGCTGCCCTTGAGCAGGATGGGCGCGATGCCGAGCGGGTTCAGTGCGCGGCGCGCCATCTCGATTTCCCATAGCGCCTGTGTGCGGCCGAACGCCGCCTGCGCGCGGGCATCTTCGAGCGCCCTGGCGACCATGTCGGGTACCGGCAGGTCCGCGAGCCGGTAGGCGAGGCTGCCGTCGAGACGCTCGGCGCGGGCGACGGAGAGCAGGCCGGTCCAGTCCTCGGGCCGGAGGGTTAGCACCGAGACCGGATCGGCGAGCGCCACGGCGAGGGGCCGGGCGTCCTTCAAAGGCCCGCCTCGGCGGCGAACTGCTCGACGATAGCCATGCCGGTGGCGCTGTCGGGATAGGCGAAGCGCGCGGCGGGGACATTCTCGGCCAGGCGCAGCATCGCTCTGAATCCGGTCTGGCCGAGGGCGACATAGTTGGTCGACCCCTCGGTCAGCCGCATGAACAGCTCCGAGCGGCTGACGCCGTCGCTGGCGGGATCGAAGCCGTAGCTCGGGAAGAGGATGAGCGCCGGCCGGGCGGGTTCGTCCATCCGCGCGATCGCCTCGGCGTTCGGCCGCAGGTGGCGCAACTGGCCCTTGGGCGTGCCGCTCAGATGCGGGCCGAAGCGGGCGGGGTCGGCGATCCGCGCCTCCATCTCGGCGATGGCGCTGTTCTTGAGGCTGATCGCGCGGGGAAAGGGCAGGGCCATGCCCGCCGCCATGTCGATCATCACGAACTCGTCGGCCAGCAGCCGCCAGCCATTCTCGCCGAGCAGCGCCGCTAGCGTCGATTTCCCTGATCCCGAATCGCCCGGCATGATCAGCGCCTTTCCGCCGCGCTCGACCGCCGCTGCGTGGATCAGGAGGTGGCGGCGTTCGCCGAGCGCGACCTGCATGTTCATCGCCATCTCGGCGGCGAGCAGCGCGTGACGTAGGGCCATCGGCACGGTGTCCGGCAGACTGTGATCCCCCCCGATCGCGACTTGCGGCCGGATCCAGCGCCGCCACGGCCGCGGCGGCCCGATCCACGCCGTCGCGGTCGCGATCCCATCCTCGGGCGGGGGGTAGCCGGCATAGAGACGGCGCAACTCGGCGATAGGCGCCGGCCAGGCCGAGCCCAGGCGATAGGATATGGTGCCGATCCTGAGCGAAAGACTGTGCATCAGCTGCTCTGTATCAAACCGCTGGCGATCAGCTCGGCGAGGCGTGCCTCGACCACGGCCAAGGCCTCGTCGTCATCCGGCAAGCCGAGCTGCGCGCATAGCCGCCCACAGAGCGTCGCCGCATCCATCGGCGCTTCGGCAAGCAGCGCCAGCATCTCGGGCGCGGGGCTGTCGAGAAAATGGGTGGTCCCCGACGGCCGATGGAAGACGAGCGTCAGCCCGTCGATCGCATGCGTCTGGCAGTGGCTGGGGAAATCGGTACGATAGATTGGGGCTGTCACCGTTGGGCCATCATCGGCCGCTTATTGGCGGCTTGGACTCTGCAGCGACGCATAGCAGGTATAGCCTTGCTTCCCGATCGTCAGCTTCTTGATGTAATTGTTATAGGCTTCGGTCTTGGCGGCATTGTAGCCGGGATAGTTGGTGCCGTATTTGAGTGAATTCTTGACGTCCTCGCCCTTCAGCGGCGAGCTTGGTCCGGGAAAGGCGTTGGCGGTGTTGGGATTGACCACATCGCCGTTTTTCTTGATCCACTTGCCGGCTTGGCTGCTCTGCGGGACGCGGATCGAGCAGGTCAGAGCGGAGGATGCGGCCTGAGCCATGCCGGGGCGGACGGTCACCACGGCAGCGGCGCTAAGTGCGCCGATCCGCAGCATCGACCGCCGGGTCGGGCGCTGCTCCGCGCCGCCCGCGGCTTCCGGTCGTTCATCCTTGCTACGCATAACGGTCCCCACACCCCTTCGCACCAAAGCTAATATCGCCATTCTCGTGGTGAAGCGAGGGGCAGAATGCAGATGCCAGGCTCTGGACCGGCAACGGCTTTTATGTCCGACAGATTTCACAATTTGGTTATAAAGGGGTCTGATGAAGCATGATCCCTTGCCGCCGACAGGCCAGGATGCCGAGGTGACCGACCGCCGGGTGATGCGCACCGTGCTTTCGCTCGGCCTTGTCGCGGGGACCGCCTGGCTGCTGTCCGCTCCCGCCGCCGCCGCGCTGGTCACCGGATTGATCGCCGCCTTCTTCACCTGGGTAGCCGGCAAGCCGGCGGGAATGCCACCGGCGCTGCTGCCGGCCCCGTCGCAGCTTGAAATGGGGGATCGTGCCGACCGGACCGAGGAGCTGATCGACGCGGTCGACGATGTGGTGCTGATCCTGGATCGGCAGCGGATCACCCACGCAAATGCCGCGGCGCGCCGGCTGTTCGGCAAGGAAAAGATCGAGGGCGATTTCCGCCTCGCGCTGCGCCATCCTATCGCTGCCGAGCTTATCGCGTCGGATCGCGAGACCCGCACGCCGGTGGAGATCGCCGGGCTGGGCGAGCCCGACCGGCGCTGGGCGATGAGCGTCCGGCGCATCGCCGGCGGTGCCCGGCTGGTGACCTTGCGCGACCGCACCGACAGCTGGGTGGCCGAACGGATGCGGGTCGATTTCGTCGCCAATGCCAGCCATGAGCTCCGTACCCCGCTCGCCACAATCCTCGGCTTCGTCGAAACTCTGGAAGGGGGCGCCGGTGAGGACCCGGCCACCCGCGCCCGTTTCCTCGGGATCATGCTCGGCGAGGCCAAGCGGATGCAGCAGCTGGTTGACGACCTGATCTCCCTCTCGAGGATCGAGGCCGACAGATTCGCGGTGCCTCAGGACACGCTCGCGCTTGGACCGGTGATCGACGAGGTCGTCGGCGTCGTCCGCTCGGGCATGGACGGCGATGGGGACCGCATCCAGGTCGATGCGGACTGGGCGTCCGAAGTCCGCGCAGATCGCGTCCAGATCGCCCAGCTGCTCCACAATCTGATCGGCAATGCGATCAAATATGGCCGGCCGGGCACCCCGATTCGCGTGTCGCTCAAAGCGGTCGACGACAAGGTCAGGCTGCGTATCATCGACCAAGGCGACGGAATCGCGCCCGAGCATCTGCCGCGGCTTACCGAACGCTTCTACCGGGTCGATCCTGGGCGGAGCCGCGCGGTCGGCGGCACCGGCCTCGGCCTCGCCATCGTCAAGCACATCGCCGAGCGCCACCGCGCGACCCTCGACATCGCTTCCAGGGTTGGCGAAGGCACGGCGGTCACTGTAACATTCCCGGCTCTCCGGTCGGGGCCGATGTCATCATAGTGCAACAACCGGCTTCCATAGGCGGCGTCAAAGCGGCGCCGGCCTCCGGAGCCCGAGGGAAAAGACCATGGCAACGGGACATACGGTTAAGGCGTTCGACGAGGATCTCGGCCAGCTTCGGGCGTTGATCTCCGAAATGGGCGGCAGGGCCGAGACGGCGATCACCGGCTCGCTCGAGGCGCTGGTCAACCGCGATCTCGAATCGGCGGGGAAGATCGTCGAGGGCGACAAAAAGATCGACGAGCTCGAGCAGGAAGTCGAACGCCAGGTCGTGCGCCTGATCGCGCTGCGCGCGCCGATGGCCGACGACCTGCGCGAGATACTCGCCGCGCTGAAGATCGCCGGCCTGGTCGAGCGGATGGGCGACTATGCGAAGAATATCGCGAAGCGCGCTCCCTTGCTTCAGGATGCGCGCGGTATGGAAGCACTGTCGGTGCTCCCGGCGATGGGCAAGATCGCGACCGAAATGGTCCGTAACGTTCTCGACGCGTTCGTGTTGCGCGATGCCGACGCCGCGGTCGCGGTCTCGGCGCGCGACAAAGCGGTCGACGATTTCTACAACAGCCTGTTTCGCACGCTGTTGACCCATATGATGGAAAATCCTCACAACATCACCGCCTCGACCCATTTGCTGTTCATCGCCAAGAACATCGAACGGATCGGCGACCATGCCACCAACGTTGCCGAAATGGTCTATTTCGCGGCGACAGGCCGCCAGATGGCGGAGCGCGCCAAGGGCGAGGACCCCTTGGCGGGAGAGGCCTGATGGCGCGTGCACGCGTCCTCCTGGTGGAGGATGATGCAGCGCTCGCGGAACTGGTCAGCTGGCATCTGGAACGTGAGGATTTCGAGGTCGAGCGCACCGGCGACGGCGAGGAGGCGATCCTCCTCGCGCGTGAGACGCCGCCCGATCTGGTCCTGCTCGACTGGATGATCGAAGGGGTTTCGGGGATCGAGGTATGCCGGCGTCTACGCCGCCTGCCCGATACCGCCAATGTGCCGATCATCATGCTCACCGCGCG
>CAMLSA010000060.1 GCA_946482655.1 uncultured Sphingomonas sp.
CGTTCTCGGCGCCATAGCGGGCGCGGGCGGCGCGCTGGATCGCGTCCTCCATCGCCTCGATCACGATCTCGCGATCGATCAGCTTTTCCCGGGCCACGGCATCGGCGATCGCGAGCAGCTCTGCGCGGTTGGCGGTAATGGCGGTGGCCATGCGGGTCTATCCTTCTACTTGAATCTTATCCGCGCCCTCGGTCGAGAGGGGCGCGGTGGCCTTGATGAGAGCGTCGGTCAGGATCAGCTTCGCGCTGGCGATCTGTGCCAGCGGCACCGCCACCTCACCGAGCTTGTTTACACCGAGCGTCACCGAGTCGCCATTGCTGGCGATGATGCGCCCGTCGAACTGCTTGCGGCCGTCGAGCGGCTCCGCAAGCTTCACCCGTGCGTCGAAACCTGCCCAGTCGATCCAGTCGGCGGGGCGGGTCAGCGGCCGGTCGATGCCGGGTGAGCTGACCTCGAGCCGATAGGCCTCCTCGATCGGATCGACCTCGTCGAACTTCTCTGAGATACGCCGCGACAGCGCCTCGCAATCGCCGATGCCGAGTTGCCGCGTATCGGGGCGCTCGGCCATTACCTGCAGGGTCGGATCGCTCTTGCCGCCGAAGAAGGCGACGCGCACGAGCGACAGCCCAAGCGCTTTCGCCTCGGGCTCGATCAGCTTCGTCAACGCGGCGATGTCCGCCATCCGCACTCCAGTTCAAACGCAGCACTTCAACCCCGGAGGTTTCCGCCCCCGAGCCCGGCAAAGTTTCCAATGTCGAGAAGTAGCGGCGATATAGGTGAAGCTTTGCCGCAGGGCAATATCTGTTTGCCGTGCTGAATCCTGCCCTACTGGAACAGGTTCGGCACGACGCAGCAACAGTAAGAGGCGGTCGCCGGCCTCAAGCCTCAAGCCGCCAGCCGCATCTCCATCCGGTCCCAGATCTCGACCAGCGCCTTGGTCAACTCGCGCATCATCGCTTCGCTGTGGGCGGGACCCGGGGTGAAGCGCAGCCGTTCGGTGCCGCGCGGTACGGTCGGATAATTGATCGGCTGCACGTAGACGCCATATTCGGCGAGCAGGATATCCGAGACCCTCTTGGCCTTGACCGGATCGCCGACCATCAGCGGAACGATGTGGGTCACCGTCTGCATCACCGGCAGGCCCGCTTCGGCGAACATCGCCTTGAGCTTGGCGGCGGCGGCCTGCTGGCCGTCGCGCTCTTCCGACGATTGCTTGAGGTGGCGTACGCTCGCGAGCGCGCCTGCGACCAGCACCGGCGCCAGAGAGGTGGTGAAGATGAAGCCCGGCGCATAGCTGCGGATCACGTCGATGATCATCTGGTCGGCCGCGATATAGCCGCCCATCACGCCGAACGCCTTGCCCAGCGTTCCCTCGATCACGGTCAGCCGGCTCGCGGCGCCGTCACGGTCGGAAATGCCGCCACCGCGTGGTCCGTACATGCCGACGGCATGGACCTCGTCCAGATAGGTCAGCGCATTGTATTTGTCGGCGAGATCGCAGATCTCGTGGATCGGGGCGACGTCGCCGTCCATTGAATAGACACTCTCGAAGGCGATCAGCTTGGGCGCCTCCGGATCGGCCGCGGCGAGCAGCTCCTCGAGATGGTCGAGATCATTGTGGCGGAAGACCTGCTTCTCGCAACCAGAATTGCGGATGCCCGCGATCATCGACGCGTGGTTCAGCTCGTCCGAGAAGATGATGCAGCCGGGCAGCACCTTGGCGAGGGTCGACAGCGTGGCCTCGTTCGAGACATAGCCCGACGTGAACAGCAGCGCGCCTTCCTTGCCGTGCAGGTCGGCCAGCTCGAACTCCAGATCGACATGATAATGGGTATTTCCGCCGATGTTGCGGGTGCCTCCCGAACCGGCGCCGACATCGTGGAGGGCTTCCTCCATCGCCGCGATCACCTTGGGATGCTGGCCCATGGCGAGATAGTCGTTCGAGCACCAGACGGTGACCGGCTTCGGGCCATTGTGGCCGGCGAAGCAGCGCGCATTGGGGAACATGCCCTTGTTGCGCAAGATGTCGATGAAAACCCGATAACGGCCTTCGGCGTGGAGACGGTCGATCGCCTGAGTAAAAACACGATTATAATCCAAGGGTCTGCTCCCCACCGCCCCGCCTTGCCAAGGGGCTGAATCGACCGCCTTTTAGGATGGGATGCCGCAAAATGCCAGTGCGAACGATTCGCTGTATCCGATTCAGAGAATCGAGGCGTCATCGAGCCCATGCGCCGCCAGGCCGGCCCGCAGCGCTTCGCCGATGTCCAACGGCGCAGTGAATATGGCCTTGCCCATTGGCCGTTCGGGCCAATCCTGGCCTTGCGTCAGATAGGCGACCCGGCGGGCGATTCCAGGTCCGCCATCGACGAAGCGCAGCGGACGCGCCGCCGCGGCGGTAAGTTCGTCGGAGACCAGCGGGAAATGCGTGCAAGCGAGCACGACCGTATCGATTCGCTCGCCGCCCGGCTGACCGAGCAGCCCGGCCAGCACCGCGCGATAGTCGCCCGGTTCGGTCGCCTCGCCCCGGAGCTTGGACTCGGCGAGTTCGACGAGGCGCGCCGAGCCGTGGCGCAGCACCGTGCAGTCCGAGGCGAAGCGGGCGGAAAGATCATCGACATAGGGCTGGCGCACCGTCGCGTCGGTGCCGAGCACCCCGATCACGCGGCTCTTCGACTGCTCGGCCGCCGGCTTGATGGCGGGCACCGTGCCCACCACCGGCAGGTCGAGAGCGGCGCGGACGGCGGCAAGCGCGATGGTGGAGGCGGTGTTGCAGGCGATCACCACGAGGCGCGGTCGATGCCGTTCGACGAGACGGCCGAGCAGCGCCGGCACCCGCGCGGCGATCTCCGCCTCGCTGCGGATGCCATAGGGGAAGCCGCCATTGTCGGCAACGTAGACGAACGATGCCTGCGGCAGCAGCGCGCGCGTCGGCGCGAGGACGGAAAGCCCGCCCACCCCGGAATCGAACATCAGGATCGGGCGGTCATCGGCCATCACGCAACCCATTAGGGATTGGCATCCGCCTCCGCAACCGGAGCGAAGCCGGGCGTGAGACATGGTCGTGCCGGGTCCGTAACTTTTGTGCAGTTGTGCGTGTTGCCAAGCTTGCCGCTTCGATTATGGTGCGTCCGCCTGATGGGGAGCATCACTGCGTTCATGTTTACGATGGCCACCGCCGTGACGCTGCTCGGCGCTTATCTGCTTGGTTCGATTCCCTTCGGGGTCGTGCTGACGCGGCTCGCGGGCGTGGGCGATCTGCGCAAGATCGGCTCGGGCAACATCGGCGCGACCAACGTGCTGCGGACCGGGCGGAAGGGGCTGGCCGCGGCCACGCTGCTGCTCGACGGCGGCAAGGGCGCGGCGGCGGTGCTGATCGCGGCGGCGGTCCGGCCGGAGCTTGCGCCATGGGCGGGTGCTGCGGCGTTCATTGGCCATCTCTATCCGGTCTGGCTCAAATTTCGCGGCGGCAAGGGGGTGGCGACGATGCTCGGCGTCTCGCTCGCCGTCTACTGGCCGGCGGGTCTCGCCTTCGCGCTGCTGTGGCTCGCGATGTTGGCGCTCAGCCGGCGGTCCTCCGTCGGCGGGCTGTCGGGTGCTGTCGCGGCGCCGATCGCGGCTGCGACCGGCGGCCAGTCAGACGCGGTGCTGGTGCTGCTCGGCATGGCCCTGCTGGTCGTCTGCAAGCATCGCGACAATATCGCCCGTTTGCTCGACGGCACCGAGCCCAGGGTCGGCGAGGGCTGATCTGGGCGGTGCCCAACCGGATCGGACCGAGCGCCTCGCCCGGCTCCGGCTGATCCGCACGCCGCGCATCGGGCCGGTTGCCTATCAGCATCTTATCAGTCGCTTCGGCAGCGGTTCGGCGGCGCTCGCGGCGTTGCCCGATCTGGCCCGGCGCGGCGGTGGCCGGGTGCCCCTTGTGCCGCCACTGGCGAGCGCCGAGGCCGAGTTCGCCCGCCTCGACAGGCTCGGCGCGCAGTGCCTGTTCCGTGGCCTGCCCGGCTATCCGCGGCTGCTCGACGAGATCGAAACGGCGCCGCCGGTGCTGACTATCAAGGGCGATCCCGCTCTGCTTTCCCGGCCCACGATCGCGATCGTGGGCGCGCGCAACGCCAGCGGAGCGGCGATCCGCTTCGCCCGGATGCTCGCCCATGATCTCGGCGAACGAGGCTGGCTGGTGGTCTCGGGCCTGGCGCGCGGGATCGATACCGCCGCGCATGTCGGGTCGATCGGGCCGGGCACGGCGGCGGTGATCGCGGGGGGCATCGATGTGGTCTACCCGCCCGAAAATGCGAAGCTTCAACAGGACATCGCCGAACGCGGCCTGTTGATCGCCGAGCAGCCGCCCGGCATCGAGCCGCGCGCTCGGCATTTCCCCTATCGCAACCGGATCATCGCCGGGCTGGCCGCCGGCACGGTGGTGGTCGAGGCCGCGCCCAAATCGGGATCGCTGATCACTGCGCGGCTCGCCGCGGATTTCGGACGGGAGGTGATGGCGGTGCCCGGCTCGCCCCTCGATCCGCGTGCGCAAGGCTGCAACCAGCTGATTCGGGAGGGTGCGACGCTGGTTCAGTCGGCGGCCGACATCGCCGAAGCGCTGGCGCCGATCGGCGGAGTGGCGGTGCCTGCGCCCGATCCACCTGCACCGCCGCCGCCGACCGCTGCCGATGATCAGGCTCGACAGGCGATAGTCGAACTGCTGGGCCCGGTGCCGCTGCCCGTCGACGAACTGATCAGGCAGTCCGGTGTCGACATGGGAACCGCCCAGATGGCGCTGCTCGAACTCGAACTCGGGGGACGGATCGAGCGGCACGCCGGCGGGCGGGTGAGCCTCCAAAGCTGACCTGGTCAGGCGCCAGTTCGATACGGACTCGTAACATTAACATCCGGTTAGTCATATTGATCCAAAATGGAGAAGATATGGAAGGGAATTCATGACACCGAATCAGATCGCACTGGTCAAGTCGACGCTGGTCTATGCCATTCCGATCAGCGATGCCGTCGCTGCCGACTTCTACGGTCGGCTGTTCGCCAGCTATCCGCAGCTCCGCGGCATGTTCGCCGAGGACATGGCCGCGCAGCGCAAGAAGCTGATGCTGACGCTGACGACCATCGTCGCGGATCTCGACAATCCCGACGACCTGATACCGATGGTGAGCGAGCTCGCCCGGCGCCATGTCGGCTATGGCGTCAGGGATGAACATTATCCCCCGGTTGGCGCCGCCCTGATCGAGGCTCTCCGCCATGCCTTGGGAGCGCGGTTCACCTCCGAGGTCGAAGCGGCCTGGCGTGCTGCCTATGGCGTCCTCGCCGGGGCCATGATCCAGGCGGTGAGGAAAACGGCATGACGGCGAAAGCCGGCGCCGGGCCCCCGCTGGAAAGCCTGATCGAGACGGCGCAGTCGCTCGAAGCGGTGGCGCAGGCGCTCGCGCAGCTTGCGGCCGAGGTCGGCAAGCAGGCCACCGAGGCCACCCGACTCGCGCGCCGCTCGACCGAGGAAGCCCACCAGACGATGGCGTTTGCGATCCAGCTCGTCGAACAGGCCGGCATGATCGACAACCATGTCCACCACCAGCAATCGCTGATCAAGAAGGCACAGGGGGCGGCGCTGGAAGGCGCCGACGCGCTCAGCCGACTGACCGGCTCGGCGACCAACATCGGGTCGATCTCGACCACGATCGGCGGCATCGCCCGCCAGAGCCGTCTGCTCGCGCTCAACGCGCGGATCGAGGCGGCACGCGCCGGCGAGACCGGCCGCGGCTTCGCGGTGGTCGCAAGCGAGGTGCGCGATCTTTCCGAACAGACCTCTGGCGCCACCCGTGAAATCGACGCCCGGGCGGAAAAGATGAAGCAGGAAATGGAGGGTATCGTCGGACTGTTCCACATCAATGCCGAACGCGCAGACGAAGCATGGACGCTGGTCGAGCAGGTGACCGCGGCGACCGCGCTCCAGTGCAAGGCCGCCGATGGCGCGCGCGATCATAGCAAGAAGGCGGTGCACCATTCCGAAGAAGCGACCGCAATCGTCGGCAAGCTTGCAACCTCGGCGACGGCGGCGGGGATGATCGCCCAGCAGATCGTCTTGTCGTCGGCGTCGCTTGCAGATCAGGCGAGGGCGATCGCCGCCTGATCCCGTTCTTGCCTGGTCCCACTCCTGTTTGTCTGGCCTCTTGACGACCCCGGCCATGGCTCTCCACCCTCGTACGTGTACATGCGCGTAAGAGGATTGCCGGAAAGCCCATGAAGCTCGTTGTCGTCGAATCCCCCGCCAAGGCCAAAACCATCGAGAAATATCTTGGGCCGGGCCATCGCGTGCTCGCCTCCTATGGCCATGTCCGGGACCTCCCCGCCAAGGACGGCTCGGTCGATCCCGACAAGGGCTTCGAGATGGAGTGGGAGACCTATGCCGATAAGACGAGGCAGCTGAAAGCGATCGCGGACGAGGCCAAGGATGCCGACACGCTGATTCTCGCCACCGATCCGGATCGCGAGGGCGAGGCGATCAGCTGGCACGTCCAAGAGGTGCTCAGGAAGCGCAAGGCGCTGCCGAAGGATGTTCAGCGCGTCACCTTCAACGCGATCACCAAGCCCGCAGTGCTGGAGGCGATGGCCAATCCGCGCGAGCTCGACGAGGATCTGATCGACGCCTATCGCGCTCGCCGCGCGCTCGATTATCTGGTCGGCTTCACCCTGTCGCCGGTGTTGTGGCGCAAGCTGCCCGGCGCCAAATCAGCGGGCCGGGTCCAGTCGGTGGCGTTGCGCCTCGTCGTCGACCGCGAGCGCGAGATCGAGCTGTTCAAGGCACAGGAATATTGGTCGGTCGCCGCCGACATGGAGCATGACGGCATCCCCTTCATCGCGCGCCTGGTGCGTTGGAATGGCCAGAAGATCGACCGGCTGACGATCGGCAACGGCAGGGATGCCGAGGCGGCCAAGGCCGATGTCGAGGCGGGCCGCTTCTCGGTCGCGACGGTCGAGACCAAGCCGCTGACCCGTAATCCGCCGGCCCCCTTCACCACGTCGACCCTCCAGCAGGAAGCCGCGCGCAAGCTCGGCTTTTCGGCCAGCCACACGATGCGGATCGCCCAGAATCTCTACGAGGACGGCGTGATCACCTATATGCGGACCGACGGCGTCCAGATGGACGGCAGCGCAATCGACGCGGCGCGCGGCGCGATCGCCAGACGCTACGACGCGTCCTATGTGCCGGACAAGCCGCGCCAGTACGTCGCCAAGGCCAAAAATGCCCAGGAAGCCCATGAGGCGATCCGGCCAACGGATTTCTCGAAGGACCGGGCCGGCAGCGGCGATCATGCCCGGCTGTACGAGCTGATCTTCAAGCGCGCGCTCGCCAGCCAGATGGCGTCCGCGCGATTGGAGCGCACCACCGTCGATCTCGCCGACGGCACCGGCCAGCACGGCCTGCGCGCCACCGGGCAGGTCGTCCTCTTCCCCGGCTATCTCGCCCTCTACGAGGAGGGCCGCGACGACGAGGGCGACGAGGAATCGCGCCGCCTGCCGCGGATGCGTGAGGGTGATGCGCCCGCCAGGAAACGGGTCACCGCCGAGCAGCATTTCACCCAGCCGCCGCCGCGCTATTCGGAGGCGAGCCTCGTGAAGAAAATGGAGGAGCTGGGGATCGGCCGGCCCTCGACCTATGCCTCGGTCCTTCAGACCCTCAAGGACCGCGACTATGTCACGGTCGAGAAGAACCGTTTCATCCCCGCCGAGAGCGGACGCTTGGTGACGAGCTTCCTGGAGCGCTTCTTCGAGCGCTATGTCAGCTATGATTATACCGCGGGGCTCGAGGAGAGTCTGGACGACGTATCGGGCGGCCGCGCCGGCTGGCAGCAGGTGCTCGAGGCCTTCTGGAAGGACTTCAAGCCCAAGACCGCCGAGGTGATGGAGCAGAAGCCGTCCGACGTCACCAGGGCGCTCGACGAGTTTCTCGCCCCCTATCTCTTCCCCGACAAGGGCGACGGCAGCGATCCGCGGCTCTGCCCCATGTGCACCGAAGGCAGGCTGTCGCTGCGCGGCGGCCGGTTCGGCGCCTTCATCGCCTGCTCCAACTATCCCGAGTGCAAATATACCCGCCGCTTCGCCCAGGCCGGTGCCGCCAGCGACGGCGCCGACGCCGGCCCCGTGGTGATCGGAACCGATCCCGAAACCGGCCTCGATGTCTCGAAACGGTCTGGGCGGTTCGGGCCCTATATCCAGCTCGGCGACGGCAAGGACGCCAAGCGTTCGTCGGTCCCCAAGGACGTACCGGGCGAGGACCTCGATCTCGACTGGGCGCTCAGGCTGCTTTCGCTGCCCCGGCTGATTGGCCCGCATCCCGAGACCGGCCACGCGATTACCGCCTCGATCGGCCGCTTCGGCCCCTATCTGGCGCATGACGGCAAATACGCTCGGCTGGGCTCGACCGCCGAGGTGTTCGAGACCGGCATGAACGCGGCGGTTTCGAAGTTAGCCGACGCGGCCAACGGCGCCGGCCAGCGGCGCGGCAGCTCGGAACCGCTGAAACGCTTCGGCGACAACCCGGTGACCGGCAAGGAGATCAAGCTGATGGCCGGGCGCTTCGGCCCCTATGTCACCGACGGCGTCACCAACGCGACCCTGCCCAAGACGGCCGATCCCGATACGCTGACGGTCGAAGGCGCGCTGGAGCTGCTCGCGGCGCGCGCGGCCAAGGGGCCGGCGAAGGGAAAGAAACCCCCGCGGAAGGCCGCCGCGCCGAAGAAGGCGCCTGCCAAGAAGCCGCCGGCGAAGAAGGCCGCGGCGAAGAAATCCTGACTCTTCTTCCGCGAGCGGTGCCCTGCCGCTCGAGGCCTCGTTCTTTCAGAGTCCCAGTCTCGGGATATCGATCGCCGGGCAGCGGTTGACCACCGCTTGAAGGCCCGCCGCCTCCGCGCGGGCGATGGCCTCGTCGTTGAACACGCCGAGTTGGGTCCACACCGCGCCGGCACCGACTCCGATCGCGTCGTCGATCACCGACCCCGCGGCCGCGGAGTTGCGGAAGATGTCGACGATGTGGATCGGTTCGTCGATCTCGGCGAGGGTGGCGACGACCGATTGGCCGTGAATGGCGCTGCCGGCGAGCTGCGGATTGACCGGGATGACCCGATAGCCCTTCGACAGCAGGAACCGCATCACGCCGTAGCTGGGGCGATCGGCACGGTCGCTGGCGCCGACCATTGCTATCGTCTTCGCATTTGTGAGGAGCGCGGCGATGTCCTGATCGGATGTGAGCGGCATGGCAGACCCCGGCGTTGTGGTCCTATGTAAATGATACCGGTTTGGCCGGATTCAACCAGTCGACCACCTTGGCGGCGATTTCCGCGAAGATCCTGTCGTCCTCGTCGGCCGCGGGCGGGGTGCCGGCGTCTGACTTGGTGCGGATGTCGATGTCGAGCGGTATCCGTCCGAGGAAGCCCAGCGCCATCGACATCGCGGCCGCCTGCGCGCCGCCCTGGCCGAATGGATCGGAAATTTCGCCGCAATGGGGGCAGGCATAGCCCGCCATGTTCTCGACCATGCCGATGATCGGCACATTGGCCTGGTTAAAAAAGGAGACCGCGCGGGTCGCATCGATCAGCGACAGATCCTGCGGTGTCGAGATGATGATCGCGCCCACCGGCTTATACTTCTGCACCATGGTCAGCTGGACGTCGCCGGTCCCGGGGGGCAGATCCAGGATCAGTATTTCGGTATCGCCCCATTCGGCATCGATCAGCTGGCCGAGCGCGTTGGCTGCCATCGGCCCTCGCCAGGCGATCGCCTGCCCCGGCTTGACGAGCTGACCCATCGACAGCATCGGCACGCCGAACGGTGACATCACCGGGTCCATCTTCTCGCCCTGCGCGGTCGGCCGCAGGCCTTCGGTCGACATCAGCTTCGATTGCGAGGGGCCGTAGATATCGGCGTCGACCAGCCCGACCTTCCTGCCCATCCGCTTGAGCGCCACCGCGAGATTTGCCGACAGCGTGGATTTGCCGACCCCGCCCTTGCCCGATCCGACCGCGATGATCTTGCGGCCCTTCTTCTCGGCGGTCAGCGCGACGCGCACCGTCTCGACGCCCGGAACGGCGATCATTGCCTGCTTGACCTCGGTCTCGAGCTTGCTGCGCGCATCACCGGACAAGCCGGTCACGTCGAGCACGACGCTCACCGTCCCGCCGTCGAAACGGGGAGCGGCGGCGCGGCCGCTGGCGGCCAGTCCCTTGCCGCTGATCGGATCGATGACGGTGTCGAGGGCGGCGTGAAGCGAGTCTGTCATTTCCATGGCGGCACCGAATAGAGGCTCGCCAAGGAAAGAGCACTGTTTTTCCTCTGATCGCTACCTATAATGGCAGTATGAACAACAACGACAGTCGCGGTGTGACGCCGCAGCCGGTGCTCAACGAGGGCGGGCCCTGGGGTGGTGGAGGGTCCGGCGGCGATGGTGATGGCTCCAACCCCTGGAACCAACCGCCACGCGGGCGGCCGGGCCGGGGGCCGGCGGGTCGCTCGGCGTTTGACGAGCTGCTGCGCCGCGGCCGCGCGCGCTTCGGCGGGCGCGACGGGCCCGATCCCGAGGCGGGCCGGATGATCCTCTGGGCGGTCGGCGGCCTGCTGCTGATCTGGATTCTCTGGACGAGCAGCCACCGGATCAATCCGCAGGAGCGCGGGGTCGTCACCAGGCTCGGTTCCTATGCCGGCACGCTCGAGCCCGGCATGCGCTTTTCCTTCCCCGCGCCGATCGATGTCGTGACCAAGATCGATATCCAGGACATCCGCGTGAAGGACATACCCGAGACCGGCGGCAATGCGCAGAACCTGGTGCTGACCGGCGATCAGAACATGATCGACCTCGCTTATTCGGTGCGCTGGAACATCCGCGACCCCGAGCTTTATCTCTATATGCTGGAGGACCCGGTCGAAACGGTCGGCCAGGTTGCGGAGAGCGCGATGCGCGCCGAAATCGCCCGCGTCGCGCTCAACGACGCGATGGGCCCGCAGCGCAGCCAGATCGAAGGCCGCGTTCAGCAGCGCATGCAGGAAATCCTCGACAGCTACCGGTCGGGAATCGCGGTGCAGGGCATCGCCATCAAGCAGGCCGATCCGCCTGCCGCGGTGGTCGAGGCGTTCAAATCGGTCTCGGCGGCGCAGCAGGAAGCGCAGGCCTATCTGAACCAGGCGCGCGCCTATGCGCAGCAGCTCGGCGCCAAGGCCGAGGGCGAGGCCGCGGCGTTCGACAAGGTCTATGCCGAATATCGGCTCGCCCCCGAGGTGACCCGCCGCCGCATGTATTACGAGACGATGGAACGGGTCCTCGCCAAGACCGACAAGACGGTGATCGAGGCGCCCAACGTCATGCCCTATGTCCCGCTGCCGCCTCCGCAGCCGAAACCGGTACCGCAACAATGAACATCGGCGACAGCCTTGCCAGCCGCACCATGATCAGCTGGGCCATCGCGGTCATCGCGATGATCATCATCCTCAGCAGCGTCTTTTCGGTGGTGCCCGAGACCAAGCAGGCGCTCGTCGTCCGCCTGGGCGAGCCCTATCGCGTCTATAACGGCTACAAGCCCAATGAGGATTTCGGCCGGACCGGGGCGGGCGTGCTAATGCGCATTCCATTCGTCGATCAGATCCGCTGGATCGACAAGCGCGTGCTCGATTTCGACATGGAGCGCCAGTCGGTGCTGTCGACCGATCAGCTCCGGCTCGAGGTGGACGCCTTCGCGCGCTACCGTATCGTAGATCCGCTGCGCATGGCGATCACCGCAGGCAGCGAGCGGCGGGTCAGCGATGCCCTACGCCCCATTCTCGGCTCGTCGCTGCGTAACGAGTTGGGCAAGCGGCCTTTCGCGGCGCTGCTCAGCCCCGAGCGCGGCCAGGTGATGGAGAACATCCAGTCGCGGCTCAACCGGGTCGCGCGTCAATATGGCGCCGAGATCGTGGATGTCCGGATCAAGCGCGCCGACCTGCCCGATGGCTCGCCGCTCGACTCGGCTTTCAACCGCATGCGCACCGCGCGCGAGCAGGAAGCGCTCTCGATCCGGGCCGAGGGGCGCAAGCAGGCCCAGATCATTACCGCCGAGGCCGATGCCCAGGCCGCCGGCACCTATGCCGAAAGCTTCAACAAGGATCCCGATTTCTACAATTTCTATCGGGCGATGCAGTCCTATCGGATCACCTTCGGGACCGACAGCGAGACGTCCGGATCTTCCAACATGTTGCTGTCGCCCGAAAACGAGTATCTGCGGGAATTTCGCGGACGCCGATAGCCTGAACGGAACGGCGCCGTTCAAGCAGGGTTCAGAGATCGAAGAGATAAACCGCCCGATATTCGGTGACGACAGGACAGGAGTAACAAGGAGTTGGCCAAAGTGCGTTATGCCTATGCTATCACCGCCGCCTTGCTGGCGGGTGGTACCGCGGCAACCATGACGATGCAGCAGCCGCTCGGCGCGCAGGTGGCACAGAATGACCCCGGCGTGATCGGCGCGGCCGCTCCGCGTGCCGGCGCGCCGTTGAGCTTTGCGGAACTCGCCGCCCGGCTCCAACCTGCCGTGGTTAACATCTCCACCACGCAGAAGATCCAGGTAAGGAGCGGCAATGCTTTCGCCGGCACGCCCTTCGAGGAACTGTTTCGGCGCTTCGGCGGCGGCATCGACGACAGCGGCCGCCCGATCACCCGCGAGGCGACCTCGCTGGGTTCGGGCTTCATCATCTCGGCCGACGGCTACGTGGTCACCAACAACCACGTCATCTCGGCCTCGCCCGAAGGCGGCAGTGGCGCGGTGGTCAGCTCGATCACGGTGACCCTGCCCGACCGCAAGGAATATAAGGCCACAGTGGTTGGCCGCGACCAGGCCTCGGATCTCGCGCTGCTCAAGATCGACGCCAGAAATCTGCCCTTCGTCCAGTTCGGGGATTCGACCCGCACCCGCGTCGGCGACTGGGTCGTCGCGATCGGCAATCCCTTCGGGCTGGGCGGCACGGTGACGGCCGGCATCGTCTCGGCGCTGCACCGTTCGATCGGCGTCAACGGCCCCTATGATCGGTATATCCAGACCGACGCCTCGATCAACCAGGGCAATTCGGGGGGGCCGATGTTCGATCTCAGGGGTAATGTGATCGGCATCAACACCGCGATCTTCTCGCCGACTGGCGGCAATGTCGGCATCGGCTTCGCGATCCCGGCCGAGGAGGCCAAGCCGATCATCGATCAGCTTCGTTCGGGTAACAGGATCAAGCGCGGCTATCTGGGCGTCGGCATCCAGCCGATGACGGACGATATCGCCACCAGCCTGGGACTGCCCAAGGATCGCGGAGAAATCGTCGCGCGGGTCGAGCCCGGCGAGGCGGCGGCCCGGGCCGGCATCCGGCAGGGCGATGTGATCGTCAGGGTCAACGGCCAAGAGGTCACCCCCGACAACACCTTGTCCTACATCGTCGGCAAGACTCCGGTCGGCACGCGCATGCCGATTGAGCTGATCCGCGACGGCCAGAGGCGGACGGTGACCGTGACCCTGGGTGAACGTCCGCCCGAGGACCAGCTCGCCAACGCCGGTGAACCCGACGGCGACGCCGTTCCCAGTCCGGATGACGGGCAGACGGCGCCCGACCAGTCGACACGCGAGACAATCGGCCTGGGCTTCCAGACGCTCACGCCCGATCTCGCTCGCCGGCTCGGTGTCCCGCCGACGACCAAGGGCGTGGTGATCAACTATGTCGATCCGTCGAGCGATGCCGCGACGAACGGTTTCCAGCCGCGTGACATCATCCTTCAGATCAACAATGTGCCGGTGACCACCAGCCAGGCGGCCGCCGCGCAGATCGAGGCCGCCAAGAGGGCGAAGCGCCCGACCGTGCTGCTCTTCGCCCAGCGCGGCAACAATCCGCCACGCTATATCGGCGTGAAGCTGAAAAACTAATCGCCCGATTGCCTTTCGGAAGAGAAATGAAAACGGGCCGGACGGGCTTCCCCGTCCGGCCCGTTTCTCGTCCGCATCCGATCAGAAGCGGTAGCTGACCGTCGCCATCATCGAATGATAGGCGAACTTGCTGAAGCCGCGCTTGAAATCGGTGCCGGTGCCGCTGATCACCGTGAAAGGCCCGCCCACCGGTCCGCCGGTGACGGCGACGCGGTAGTCGTTGTTCTTCAGCACGGTGAACAGATAGAGCGCGCCGATCGAGAAGGGGCCGACCTTCTGCTCGATGCCGCCGCCATAGTTCCAGCCCTTCGCGGTCTTGCTGCCGTCATTGGGCGTGAAGGTGTTGACCGTGTTGGTGGTGCTGAAGCTGTTCTCGATCTTGCCGATCGCGAAACCGCCGGTGCCATAGACCAGAGTGCCGGTGTTCAGCGCATAGCCGGCGCGGCCGCGGATCGAGCCGTTTTCCTTCAGCTTCGACTTGATGGTGTAGGTCGCCGGCGTCGTGCTGAACGCGGTGACGCTGTCATAGAGATAGGCCCGGCCATATTCGATGACTGCGCCGACCACCGGGCCGCTGGCCTCGCCGAATTGGAAGTCATAGCCCAGATGGACCTTCCAGGCCGTCGCGTCATTGTCCTTGTTGCAGCCCGTCGCCGGCGAACGCGAGGTAGGCGAGCCACCGCAGAAGCCGGGCGAGAAGTTGGGGAAGGAATCGCCGAACGTACCGTCGCGATTGCGATCGAAGCTGATCGCCTCCTCGCTGCTCGGAGGCTGCCAGCTATAGCCCAGCTGGCCGCCCACATAAGCACCCGTCCAGTTGGCGGGGCCGGTCGTCAGGTCCTGCGCCGAAGCGGCGGAGGCGCCAAACGCCAAACCGAGCACTGCCGTGGTCGAAAAAAGAAAACGCATATGAAAACCCTTCACAGTTGACGTTGTGGTCGAACCAGGAACGCTCCCGATACAATATTGGTTCGGTTTTCAAGTCGGGAAATATGACCTGATGCACAAATGTCACGCTTTTCCGCCAAATTACTGGCCGAAGGATGATTCCGCCGCGCGCGTTAGGGCTTCTTTCGCCGCAGCGATAAGCGCGCCGGCCTTCGCCTCGCACTCGCGTTGCTCATAGGCGGGATCGCTGTCGGCGACGATGCCGGCGCCGGCCTGGACATGCATCACCCCATCCTTGATCACTGCCGTGCGCAGCACGATGCAGCTGTCCATCGACCCGTCGGGTGAGAAATAGCCGACGCCGCCCGCATATGGGCCGCGCGTCTCGGGCTCGAGCTCGGCGATGATCTCGCAGGCGCGGACCTTGGGCGCGCCCGAAACCGTGCCGGCCGGGAAACCCGCGAACAAGGCGTCGAGTGCGTCCCTTGCGGGGTCGAGCTTGCCGACCACGTTCGACACTAGGTGCATCACATGACTGTAATGCTCGACCGTGTAACTGTCGGTGACCTCGACCGTCCCCGCCACCGCGACCCGGCCGACATCGTTGCGCCCGAGGTCGAGAAGCATCAGATGTTCGGCGCGCTCCTTCGGGTCGGCGAGCAGGCTTTCGCGATTTGCGGCGTCCTCGGTCGCGGTCTTGCCGCGCGGCCGCGTCCCGGCGATCGGCCGGATCGTCACCTCGCCGTCACGTGCGCGCACGAGGATCTCGGGCGAGGAGCCGATCAGCGCGAAGCCGGGCAGGTCGAGGAAATAGAGGAAGGGCGAGGGGTTGATCCGCCGCAGCGCCCGATAGAGATCGATCGGCGGCAGCGCGAACGGCACGGTGAAGCGCTGCGCCAGGACCACCTGAAAAATGTCGCCCGCAGCGATATAGTCCTTGGCCTTGAGCACCATGTCGGAATAGCGCGCGCTGCCGAGTTCGGAGACCAGGCCGAGTTCGCTCGCGTCGGTCTCGCTGTGGCTCCGCGGCGGCAGCGGCCCGGCCAGCATCGCCGCATGCGCCTCGATCAGCTCGATCGCGCCGGCGATCTTCGCTTGCGGCGTCCCGCCGCTCTCGGGCCAAAGCGGCGCCACCATGAACAACGTGTCGGCGAGCCGGTCGAAGATCAGGATCAGGGTCGGCCGGGCGAACAGCATATCGGGCAGGTCGAGCGGGTTGGTTGGCGGGCGGGGCAGCTTCTCGACCAAGCCGATCGTCTCATAAGCGAAATAGCCGACAAGGCAGGCGAGTGCGCGCGGCAGCCCCTGGGGTACGGCCATTCGGCACGCGGCGACGAGCCTGCGCATCGCGGTCAGCGCATCGTCGGCGAGCGGCTCGAAGGCGTTCTGGTCGTGCGCCCAAATATGATTGATTTCTGCGGCAGCGCCGCGCGCGCGGAACATCAGGTCGGGCGCGAGACCGAGCAGCGAATAGCGCCCCCGCACCGCTCCGCCCTCGACCGATTCGAGCAGGAAGTCGCCGCGGCCCGGGCGGATCAGCTTGAGCGCGGCTGCGACCGGCGTATCGGTGTCGGCAACCTGGGTGCGCCAGACCAGCGCGGGTTCGCCCCGCGCCAGAGCGTCGAGCGCGGCCTGGTCCTGCATCTCCACCATGAAAGCCTATTGCCCACCCGCGAACTGGCGCTTGGCCGCGGCGATCGCTTCGGGATAGCGCTTGATCTCGACATCGGCCTCGACCGCTCGCATGAACTGCTCGCCCAATTCGGACGAATAGGTGCCGGACAGCTCCTGCCGTGTTCTGTCAAGCAGTCCGGGCGCCGTAGCCACGTCGCCGGATATGACTTGATCGAGGACGGTCACGAACAACGCTCCGCCCTGTTCGGCCTCGCTGAGTTTGGCCTTGCCCTTCTGGAGCGTGAACAGCGTGCGGACCGGCGGCGGGACCTGCCCGCCATTCTGTTGCGCCTGGGCGACATCGAGCTGCCGCGCGCGCGCCGGCTGCGGGGCCGGCAGTTTGACGCCGCTGTCGGCGACGGCCCTCGCGAGTGGAGTGCCGCGATTGACTGCAGCGGTGATCCTGTCGGCGACGGCTCGGGCGCGTCGGGCGGCGCGCTTGACGATGATGTCGCGCGCCACTGCCTCGCGCACCTCCGCGAGCGGGATCGGCGTCGGCGCGATCACCTTGGCCACGCCCAGCACCGCAAAGAGCTGGTCCTTGGTAACGGTTTCCACGACGGGCCGGTCATCGGCGGAGATATCGAAGCCGGTCTTGAGCAGGGCCGCCAATTCGGGCGGGGCCTTCCAGGCCGGCTGGTCGATCGCCTGGCCAGTCGACAGAATGGGCGGGGTTTCGACCACTGCGAGCTTGTTGCTGGCCGCGACCTCGGCGAGGCTGGCGCCGTCGGCGATCGCGTCCTCGATCCTGCCGGCGAGTTGGGACAGAGCCTCGTCGCCCCTCTGCCTGGTCAGGGTCGCGACGATCTCGGGCCTAACCTGATCGAGCGAGCGGGCCGGCCTCGCCGTCAGCGCATCGATGCGCACGACATACCAGCCGAAGGCGCCCTTGAGCGGGCCGACGACATCGCCCTTGGCGGCCGAAAATGCCTGGGCCGCGATCGCGTCGCTCGCGGTTCGGGCATAATCGGCGCGGCTCTGGTCAGGCAAGGTGGTGGCTTCCAATCCCGATTTGGCAGCCGCGGCCTTGAGCGGCGTTCCCGCCCTGGCCGCCGCCGTGATGCTGCGCGCGAGGGTCTCGCTGGGCGTGATCACCTGCGTGAGGGTGCGGCTTTCCTTCGCGGCATAGCTCGCGATATTTTCGCGATAATAAGTGGCGATGTCGCCCTCGGCGGGGATTGCCTGCCCGGCCACCTGCGCCGGTCCGAACAGCGCGTAGCGCAGCACCCGGGCCTCGGGCCTGGTATAGGCAGCGATATTCGCCTTGTAGGCGGCGGCGATCTCGGCGTCGCTCGGCTGGCGCGGATCGGCGAGGGCGGCAAAGGGGATTATCGCCACTTGGCCGATGCGCTGCTCGAGCAGGACCGCGGCATAGGGTCTGGCGAGCGCCGCCGATGCGGGTGCTGCGGCGGCGATCGGGGTCAGGATCTGGTTGCGGAGCAGATCGCTGGCGATGTCGGCGCGCAGCTGCTTTTCGCTGATTCGGGCCTGGGCGAGCGCGGCGCGCATCGCTGCCGCGTCGAACTGGCCAGTGACGCCGCGAAAGGCGGGCATGCCGGCAAGCTGAGCATCGACCAGCCGCTTGCCGATCGCAAAGCCCTGCTCGCGGCCCCAATCTTCGAGCGCGCGTGCGCCGATCAGTGCCTCGGCGATATTCTCGAAGCCGCCACCGGCGAGGAACGCCTTCTGTTCGAGACCCGGTTGTTCGCGGCGGGCGGCTTCGAACTGGTTCTGGGCTCGCTGCACCAGCTCGCCGGCGGTGATCTTGGTATCGCCGGCCCTGGCCACGGCAGATCCCCCGCCGCCGCCGGCCGCGCCGCCGAAATTGGTGTCGACGCCGGTGACGATGAAGGCGACCAGCACCAAGGCAAGCACGCCGAGGAAGATCCAGGAGGAAAGCCAGCGGCGAAAAAAGGAGATCATCAAGCGTTCCGTCTGCGGCCAGATATGCGTCGGGCTGCAATAGGGTTCAAAGTGCGAAGCCGCAATGGCCGGACAGTTGCGATATTCGCGATGGCCGCTTAAGGCGCGATCGCGGCGGATAGCGAGGATGGATATGGCGTTGCGCAAGCTGGTGGCGGGCAACTGGAAGATGAACGGCTCGCTGGCCAGCCTGGCCGAGCTCGACGCGATACTTGCCGCGGCCCAGGCGCAGCCTTCGGTGGATGTCGCGATCTGCCCGCCCTTCACGCTGATCGCGCCGGCGGCCGCGCGGGTGCCGGCACTATCGATCGGCGCCCAGGACTGCCACAGCCAGCCGAAGGGCGCCCATACCGGCTGTGTCAGCGCGCCCATGCTGGTGGAAGCGGGCGCGAAGCTCGCGATCGTCGGTCATAGCGAGCGCCGCGCCGATCAGCACGAGACCGACGCCGAGGTTCAGGCCAAGGCCGCGGCGGCGATCGCAGCCGGGCTGGTCGCGATCGTCTGTGTCGGCGAGACCGAAGCCGAACGCGATGCCGGCCGCGCGGTCGCGGTGGTCGAAGGCCAGCTCGATGGGTCGATCCCGCGCGACGGCACCGCCGTGACGCTCGTCGTCGCCTATGAGCCGGTCTGGGCGATCGGCACCGGCCGGACGCCGTCGACCGGCGACGTCGCCGAGATGCATGCGGCTATTCGCCGCCGGCTGGGCGAGTTGCTCGGCGGCGAGGGCGCGCAGGTGCGCATCCTCTACGGCGGCTCGGTCAAGCCCGACAATGCGCGCGAGCTGCTGTCGGTCGCCGAGGTCGACGGCGCGCTGGTCGGCGGCGCAAGCCTGACCGCGGCGCAGTTCGTGCCGATCATCCAAGGCGCGGCGGCCTCCTCGGACTGACCGGCCTTTCGCCTCTTCCGCCAGCTTGCGGGGAGGGAGTAGTGTTGAACCTTTGCCCCCGATCGACTAGATGCGCCGCAACCTCGCAACCGAAAGCATCCGATGTTCACCTTCCTGCTCGTTGTCCACATCATCATCGCGACGGCGCTGGTCGCCGTCATCCTGATGCAACGGTCGGAAGGCGGCGGGCTGGCCGGGGGCGGCAATCCCGGCGGGTTGATGAGCGCGCGCGGCGCCGCGGATTTCCTGACCCGGATGACCGCGATCCTGGCGACGATCTTCGTCATCCTCAGCATCACCCTCGCCGCGCTGGCCACGGTCGAGCGCGCTCCCGTCGAGATCGACACCTCGCTGGTCGGCAAGACGACGAACAGCGCACCGGCGCCGGCGCCCATCAGTGCCGATCCGCTCGCGGCGGCTGCCGCGCAAGGCGGCGGCGCTTCCGCCAACGGCACCGAACCCAAATAATATTAGGCCGGGCATGTGATAGAGGCGCCTCCGCAATGCGGAGGACGCCGTTCATGCTGCTCGCCCGCAGTTTTATCGAAAAGATGGAGTTCCCCACCTTGCCCTTCGACCCCTCGCGCGGCTAAACCCATTCTCCCATGGCGCGGTTCATTTTCATCACCGGCGGCGTGGTCTCCTCGCTTGGCAAGGGGCTGATGGCGGCAAGCCTCGCGGCGCTGCTCCAGGCGCGCGGCTACAAGGTCCGCA
>CAMLSA010000061.1 GCA_946482655.1 uncultured Sphingomonas sp.
ACTCACGACCTCAGCCTTACCAAGGATGCGCTCTACCACTGAGCTACGGCAGCATTGCCTGCGAAATGCGGGCGGCCGGGGCGTGCCCCCGGCGGTGTCGGGGGCCTATGGACAATGCCGCGCCCGGCGTCAAGGCGGCTTGCCGGTTGTCGGCCGATATGGCTATCGATCGGTCATGAAGGACCGCGTGCCCAAGCCCGCCTCTCGCGAGGCCGAAGACCGCGCCGCCCGCCTCGCAAAGGCGCTGCGCGCCAATCTGCATCGCCGCAAGGCGCAGGCGCGCGCCCCCGAGCGGATGGACGACGCCGACGACAATCCTGATCAATAGGGCTTTTCGCCGATCACGTTGCCTCCTTCGAGATAGCGGCACACCAGCACTTCATCCTCTTCGCTGGCGGCGATCGCGCAGCCCACCTCGGTCGTCGAACGCCAGACCAGCTGGGTGTAATGGCCGACATCGCGCCACTGCCCGGTGGTGCTGTTGCGCGGGAAAGGCCCGTTGACGAAGATCTTCCGCTCGTCGACCCACAAGTTCACCATCTGCTCGGGCGTGTAATAGCCCCTTGTTCCGCGCCAGAGATTCTCGCCCTCCTCGCCGTCGATGGGGTCGCTATAGTCGGCGGTATCGCTATGCTCGAGGCCCTCCATCAGGGTCAGCTGCAACGCCCATTCGCGCGACTGGCGCGCGAGCTTGTCGCTCCATTTGAGCGGAGGAATACCGAGTCTGGTCCGTTCGGCATTGTGCGCGGCGAGCAGCCGTTCGTTGACGTCCTGCGCCGTCCATAACGGGGCGCCCGCGGCGAGCGCCAGCCAGGCCAGCGGCGCGACGAGCAGGCGAGCGGTCATCCAGCGCCACGGCTTCATTCGCTCGTCAGCCCACCTCATGCCCAGCAGCCGGGCCGCACGGTCCGCCGAAGACCGGCACCGACTCGGCGCTTCGACAGAGGATTTTTAAGCTTGGGCCCGATCGCTTTCAAGCAGCGGCTCGGTGGCACGCGCCAGCCATTCCGCCGCATCTCCCGGGAGTTGGGGGCCGACGATCTCGCGCACTCTGGCATGATATGTGTCCACCCAGCCGATCTCCTCGACACTGAGCATCGGCACCTCGATCAACGCGCGATCATAGGGCGCGAAGGTCAATGTCTCGAAGCCGAGCATATCCTTCTCGGCCCCCTTGATGTCCTTTTCGACGGTGAGGATCAGATTCTCGATGCGGATGCCATATTCGCCGGTCTTGTAATAACCCGGTTCGTCCGAGAGGATCATCCCCGGCTGGAGCGGCTCGTCGCCGCCGGCGCCAAAGGCCCCTGGGGTCGCGATACGTTGCGGCCCCTCATGCACCGACAGATAGGCGCCGACGCCATGGCCGGTGCCATGCGCATAATCGAGTCCCGCCGCCCACAGATATTGGCGCGCGAGGATATCGAGCTGGCCGCCGCGCGTCCCCTTGGGGAACACCGCGCGCGCCACCGCGATATGACCCTTGAGCACGCGCGTATAGCGGTCGCGCATCTCGGCCGTCGGTGTTCCGATCGCGACGGTGCGGGTCACGTCGGTGGTGCCGTCCTGATATTGCCCGCCCGAATCCACCAGGTACAGCGAGCCCGGCTCGAGCAGCCGGTTGGTTTCCTCGCTCGCGCGGTAATGGACCACCGCACCATTGGGCCCGGCACCGGAGATCGTATCGAACGACAGGTCCTTGAGGAACCCGGTCTCCGCGCGGAAGGCCTGGAGCCGGTTCTGCGCGATCAGTTCGTCGAGTTCGCCGGCGGGCGCCTCGACCGAGAGCCAGTGGAGGAAGCGGCTCAACGCCGCCCCATCGCGTGCCTGCGCGGCCTTGTGACCCGCGATCTCGACCTCATTCTTGATCGCCTTGGGCAGTACCACCGGATCACGCGTCTCGATCAAGGTCGCGTTACCGGCGGCCAGCGCCTCGAAGATCGCGGCCACCGCGCGCTCGGGATCGACAGCGACCGTCCTCCCCGCCATCGCCTTGAGCGCCGGTTCGAAATCCTTGCGTTCGTGCAGCCTCACGCCGTTGCCAAGATGGGCGCGAACGCCATCGTCGATCTTGTTCGAGGCGACATAGAGATCGGCCGTCGCATCGGCATGGACCACCGCATAAGCGAGCGCGACCGGCGTGCGATCGACATCCTGGCCACGGATGTTGAAGGTCCAGGCGATAGAATCGAGTGCCGACAGTATCGCGGAGTCGGCCTTCTTCTGGATCAGCCAGTCGGCGATGTCGGCACGCTTGGCGGCCGATCCCTTGCCGGTCAGCTCGTCAGGCTGCACCACCAGCCGCGCCGTCGAAGGGGCGGGGCGATCGGGCCAGATCGCATCGACCGGATTGGTATCGACCGCCACCAGCACCGCGCCCTTGGCCGCCAGCGCCTTCTGCGCCGCGGCCGCCCAGGTCTTGGTGTGAAGCCACGGATCATAGCCGATCCGGCCGCCATGGGGGGCGTGCGCCTCCAGCCATTCGGCGGTGCTGGTCTGCGGCACCGATTGGTAGCTCCAATGCTTGCCATCGACCTGTTCGCGGACCTGCAATGTATAGCGCCCGTCGACGAAGATCGCCGCCTCGGCCGGGAGCACCACCGCCGATCCGGCCGAGCCCTGAAAGCCGGTCAGCCAGGCCAGGCGCTGCGCATAGGCGCCGACATATTCGCTCATATGCTCGTCCGTCAGCGGCACGACGAACCCGTCGAGCTTACGCCGTGCCAGCTCCTCGCGGAGCGCCTTCAACCGGTCTTCATAGGTGGACATGTGGTGGCGGCCTCAAATCAATATGTCCTGAAGATAGGCGCGCGGCCGGGGCGCGGCAACGGGGCGGCCCGCCCGAAACAGTTCATCACTCCGGCGGGCTGGAGGGGCAGCTACTTCGCCGCGGCGACCGCCGCCTTATGCTTCCGCCCTTCCTCGATATAATGGGCCACGCCTGCCTGATTGTTCGCTATATCCTCCGGCGTCAGGTCGCGCATATATCTTGCGGGGCGCCCGCTCCACAGCTGGCCGCGGGGTATGCGCTTGCCCGGCGTCAGCATCGCCCCCGCCGCGAGCATGCCGTCGGACTCGATCACGCAGCCGTCCATCACGATAGCGCCGAAGCCTACAAAGGCGCGGTCGTGCAGGGTGCAGCCATGCACCATCGCCAGATGACCGATGAGCACATCCTCCCCGATGGTCGTCGGGAAGGTGCCGCCCGAGACATGGACGACGCTGCCGTCCTGGATATTGGTCCGCGCGCCGATCCGGATCCGGTCCACGTCGCCGCGTACGACGACGTTATACCAGAGGCTCGCGCCCGGGCCGATCTCGACATCACCGATCACCCGTGCGCCCGGCGCTACGAAGGCGGTGGGGTCGATCGATGGTGTGATGCCGTCATAGGTCAGGATCGTGGCGCCTTGGTTCATGCGGTCCCTCCAATGCTGTAGGTGATATGCGGCCTGAGCCGATCTTCGCGGCCGGGCCGGGGACGATCGAAATCCCGATCATGAATCATGCGCCCATCAGGCGCGCCGCATGGAGTGCATGATAAGTCAGCACTCCCGACGCCCCGGCGCGCTTGAACGCCATCAGCGTCTCGAGCACCATCGCGTCGCGATCGGCGGCGCCCGCGGCGACCATATGCTCGATCATCGCATATTCGCCGGATACCTGATAGGCGAACACCGGCACCTCGAACCGCTCCTTCACCAGCCGGACGACATCAAGATAGGGCAAGCCCGGCTTGACCATCACGCTGTCCGCACCCTCGGCGAGGTCGAGCGCGACCTCGCGCAGCGCCTCCTCGGCATTGGCGGGGTTCATCTGATAGCCCTTTTTGTCGCCCTTCAGCAGCCCGCGCGTGTCGACCGCGTCGCGAAACGGCCCGTAGAAGGCCGAGGCATATTTGGCGGCATAAGCCATGATCTGAACGTCGACATGCCCGCCCGCCTCGAGCGCGGAGCGGATCGCGCCGACGCGGCCGTCCATCATGTCGGACGGGGCGACGATGTCGCTCCCGGCCTCGGCCTGGACGATCGCTTGGCCGACCAGAACCTCGCTGGTCGGATCGTTTAGGACATGGCCCGTCGCGTCGACCAGCCCGTCATGACCATGGCTGGTATAGGGGTCGAGCGCGACGTCGGTGAGCACACCGATGTCGGGCACCGCCGCCTTGATCGTCCGGATCGCCCGACACATCAGGTTGTCGGGATTGAGCGCTTCGCGCCCGTCGTCGCTGCGCTGGTCGCGGGGCGTGTTCGGGAACAGCGCGAGACAGGGGATGCCCGCCGCCTTCGCTTCCTTCGCGCGCTCGGCGATCTGCGCCAGCGGCCAGCGCGACACGCCCGGCAACGAGCCGACCGGCTCGACCGCATCGCCATTGGCGATGAACAGCGGCCAGATCAGGTCGGCCGGCGTCAGGACATTTTCGGCGTACATGGCACGGCTCCAGCCATGGCGGCGGGTGCGGCGTAGGCGGAGAGCGGGATAAGAGGCATGAGTCATGCACTGTGCTTTAACCGTCGCCAGGTCCGCGGCAAAGGCCTCGCCTCGAAATCGCCACTCGACGAACTCGCAGCTCACTGCAGAAACCGTCACGTCATCAAGAATGACACCTGGCTGATTCCATGCCTGTCATCGGATCGGCATAAAAAGCGAACTGCTATGATCGGAAACGGTTCTCACACGTTCGCCAGTGCATGAATGACATAAATCCGCCGCGCTCGGCGATCCTGATCGTCAACGCCCTCTCGCGCCAGGGCCGCAGGCGTTTCGACACCGCCTGCGCCAAACTGCGCGAGGCGGGGGTCGAGCTGATCGACGCGGTCGCCATCGATCAGCCGGGCACGCTCACCAGGATCGTGGCCGATGCGATTGCAAGGCGGCCGCCGATGCTGATCATCGGCGGCGGCGACGGGACCTTGTCGTGCGCGGTGGACGCGCTGGTGGGCACCGACATCATCTTCGCGGTGTTGCCGCTGGGCACAGCCAACAGTTTCGCCCGATCGCTTGAAATGCCACTCGATCTCGATGGAGCGATCGGCATAATCACTGATGGCGAGCCACGCCGGATCGACCTCGGCATGGTCGACGACGATTATTACTGCAATTGCGCAGCGATCGGCCTGTCGACCAAGATCGGCGGGCATATCCCGCCTGTGCTCAAGAAGACGCTGGGGCGTCTCGGCTATCTGATCTGGGCGACGTGGCAATCGATGAAGTTCAAGCGCTTCAAGCTGATCGTCACCCATCACGGCGTCCGTGAGGAGATCGATGCGCTCGAGGTGCGGATCGCCAACGGCCCCTTCCATGGCGGTGTCGAGCTGATCGACGAGGCACACCCCGAGAGCGGAGAGATCGTCGTTCAGGCGGTCACCGGCCGCTCGCCGGCCCAACTCGGCTGGAGCTGGCTCACCAGCTATTTGCGGCTGCGGGCGCGTAAGGACACCATGGTCGAATATCGCGGCCACCAGATCAGGGTGGAGACCATACCGCCGCTGAAAGTCTCGATCGATGGCGAGGTGCTCGCGAAGACGCCGTTCACCGCGAGAATAGCGCCCAAGGCCGTCAGAGTGATGGCCCCGCGGCGGGATCCATAGTGCACACCCTTTCGGGGCAGGGACTTACCGTCCGAACTCTTGCGGAACGATTCTAGAGGCCGAATGTCACCAGGCCTCGATCGTCAATATGCCAGGCAGGATTCCAGGCAATCTCCCAGGCGTGATCGTCCGGATCGGCGACGTAGCCGCGGAATCCGCCGTGAACCGGCGCGTCCCCCGCCCTCAGGACCTGGCCTCCCGCCCTTGCGAGGCGCTCGATGGTGGACCGGACATCCTCTTCGGATGCGACGTTATGCGCCAGCGCGAACGCGCCGGGGCGGCAGAGCCCGTCGCGCCGCATGTCAGCCTCCAGCGCCGCCTGAAGCCATGTTCCCAAGACGAAGCCGTTCATCTGATAGAAGACGATCTCCTCATTCTCGAAGACCGGCGTCCAGCCGAAGCCTTCTCCGTAGAAACGTTTGGAGCGCTGGAGGTCGCGAATGCCCAGGCTGATGACGGATAGCTGTTGCTGCATGGCCACGTCCTTCTGCTCGCTCACGCATGACGAATAGGCTTGAAAAGTCGTGAGACCGCCGCCCGGGCGCAATGTCGCCACCGGGCATTTTCATATCAAAGTCGCTCGGTCCGCCGTGATTATGGAAGCGTTCGGCGCTGCAGCATGGATGGGATGGGTGAGGTGACTTGTGACGTCTCCAAAGCATCCCTTAGACCGGTACGTGTGGGCCAGAGGAGAAGACATGTGAGCGGCCGCAGGGGAAAACCGCTCGCCTCCATATTTCCGGAGACGCGCTTCGCCTCTTTCAATCGGCGTCAGGACCGATTCCTTTTCTTCTCGCTTGTGGACGAGCTGGTGCGACCCGGCGACGTAGTGGTGGATCTCGGCGCGGGCAGGAACCGCTTCGGCGAATATGGTCCGCACCTCCAGCGCATTTCCCAGTTGAAGGGCCGTTGCGCCCGCGTCATCGGCTTCGATGTCGATCCCATCGTACACAGCAACGATGCTCTGGACGAGGCGCATTGCATCACACCCGGCGGCAGCCTGCCGCTGCCGGACGCGAGCGTCGACCTGATCTACAGCTATGCCGTGATGGAGCATGTGGAGCAGCCGGCCCAACTGGTGGCGGAGATCGCCCGCGTGCTCAAGCCCGGCGGGTGGTTTTGTGCGTGGACGCCGAACAAATGGGGTTATGTCGGTCTGGGCGCGAGGCTTGTTCCGAACCGGTATCACGCCCGGCTGCTTGCATCCGTCCAGCCCGGATCGAGGGGCGAGAAGGATGTGTTTCCCGTACAATATCGTCTCAATACCTTGCCCGCCGTTCGCAAGGCCTTCGGCGTGCACGCTTTCGAGCACTTCAGCTTCACCTACAACGCGCAGCCATCCTATAATTTCGGCAGCCCCATCGTTGCGCGATTCTGGCTGCTCTACATGGCGCTCATGCCGCGCATGATGGCGCAGTCGCTCATGATCTTCGAGCGCAAGGCCGGGATCAAGGCCGACACCGAAGCCGAACGCCACGACCGCTCCCAAGCCGACCGCGCGGCCAGCCCCGCCTTCTCGGCCTGATCCGCGCCCGGGCCGATCCGCGAGCACGCTCTTCACGCTTAGGGTTGGCCCTCCTGGCCGAGGCGAGCGAGCGCGGCGGAGAGCTGCTCCGCCTCAAGGCTCTTCTCGGCATGGTCGGCCCGCGCCTTCTCGACCGCCTCGGACTTCGCCTTCCCGACGAAGGAAGGATTGCCCAGCCGGGCGGCGAGGCCGTCGCGCTCCTTCTGGGCCGCGGCGATGGCCTTGGACAGGCGCGTCCGCTCGGCCTCGAGATCGACCACTCCTTCGAGCGGCAGCACATAGGTCGCCTCATCCACCACCACCTGCGCGGCGCCGCCCCCCGGTGCATCGCCGACGGCCAGCTCGATCCGCGCCAGTCTGGTGATCGCGGCGCTGTTGGCTTGGAGTCGAGCCCTCGTTGCGTCACTGGCATCGCGCGCATAGGCCGTCAGCCTGGCGCCCGGCGGGACGTTGAGGCCCGTCCTTGCCGCGCGGACCTCGCTGATCATGCGGATCAGCCAATCGATCTCCTGGCTTGCCGCTGGATCGATCGCGCGGGCATCGGCCATCGGCCATTGGGCGATGATGATGTCGTGGGGCCGCTCGCCCATCGCGTGCCACAGCTCTTCGGTGATGAAGGGCATGAAGGGGTGGAGCATCACGAGGATCTGGTCGAGCGCCCAGCCCGCGACGGCGCGGGTTTCGGCGGACTGCGCCGCGTCCGCGTCCTCGCCGAGCAGCGGCTTGATCAGCTCGATATACCAGTCGCAGAAATTCGCCCAGACGAAGTGGTAGATGGTGTTGGCTGCCTCGTCGTAGCGCAGGTCGGCGATGGCAAGGTCGAGCGCCTGAACCGTCTTGACCGTTTCGGCGATGATCCAGCGGTTGACCGCCAGTTCGGCCCTCGGAGCGTCGATCGTCGAAGACGCGCCTATGCCGTTGCTCTGCGCGAAACGCGCGGCGTTCCACAGCTTGGTCGCGAAGTTGCGATAGCCCTCGACGCGCTTCTCATCGAGCTTGATGTCGCGCCCCTGGCTCTCCATCGCCGTCAGGGTGAAGCGCAGCGCGTCGGCGCCATATTTGTCTATCAGGCCGAGCGGATCGACCGTGTTGCCCTTCGACTTCGACATTTTCGAGCCGTCGGCCGCGCGTACAAGGCCGTGCAGGTAGAGCGTCCTGAACGGCACCTCGCCCATGAAGTGGATGCCCTGCATGATCATTCGCGCATCCCAGAAGAACAGGATGTCGAAGCCGGAGATGAGGACATCGTTGGGATAATGGCGACGGAGCTTGGTAGCTCCCTCTCCCCGGCGGGTAGAGGGTTGGGGTGTCACCCTGCCCTCTCCCGAACGGGAGAGGGTTTCACCTTCCGTGTCCTCGGGCCAACCGAGCGTGCCGAATGGCCAGAGCGCCGAAGAGAACCAGGTGTCGAGCACGTCGGGATCGCGAAGCAGCCTCCTGCCGCCCGCCAGCGCCTGCGCGCCCGCCTCGTCCTCGGCGACATAGACCCCACCCTCCTCGTCATACCAGGCGGGAATCTGATGTCCCCACCAGAGCTGACGCGAGACGCACCATGGCTGGATGTTCTCGAGCCAGTTGTAATAGGTTTTTGTCCAGCTCTCGGGAACCACCTTGATCGCTCCCGACCGCACCGCCTCGATCGCGGGCTTGGCCAGCGTCTCGGCGTCGACATACCATTGGTCGGTCAGCCAGGGCTCGATCACCACGCCCGAGCGGTCGCCATAAGGCGTCTGGATGGTGCGGTCCTCGATCTTCTCGAGCAGCCCGGCCGCATCGATCGCCTCGACCACCTTCTCGCGCGCCGCGAACCGGTCCAGGTTGAGATAGTCGGACGGTATCAACCCGTCGGCGGTCTGGACGAGCTTCGCCTCGCCATCGAGCATGTTGAGCATCTCGGCCGGCTTGAAGCCCGCGCGCTTGCCCACTTCGAAATCATTGAAGTCGTGCCCCGGCGTGATCTTCACCGCGCCCGATCCCAGCTCGGGATCGGCGTGCTCGTCGGCCACGATCGGGATCAGCCGGCCGGTGATCGGCAGCCTGATCATCTTGCCAACCAGCTCCTTGTAACGCTCATCGTCGGGGTTCACCGCGACCGCCATGTCGGCGAGCATCGTCTCGGGCCGAGTCGTCGCGACCGAAATCGCGCCGGAGCCGTCGGCAAGCGGATAGGAAAAGTGCCAGAATTTGCCTTGCACCTCCCTGGTCTCGACCTCGAGATCGGAAATCGCGGTCTTGAGGCCCGGATCCCAGTTCACCAGCCGCTTGTCGCGATAGAGCAGCTTCTGGTTGTAGAGATCGACGAACACCTTGGTGACGGCCTTCGAAAAGCCCTCGTCCATCGTGAACCGCTCGTTCGCCCAGTCGCACGACGCGCCGAGCCGGCGAAGCTGGCGGGTGATCGTTCCCCCGCTCTCCTCCTTCCACTCCCAGACCTTGGCGACGAACTCGTCGCGGCTGAAATCGGTGCGTTTCCGCCCTTGAGCGTTCAGCCGCCGCTCGACCACCATCTGCGTGGCGATGCCGGCATGGTCGGTTCCGACCACCCACAGCGCATCCTTGCCCTTCAGCCGGGCGTGGCGGATCAGGACATCCTGCAGCGTGTCGTCGAGCGCATGGCCGATATGCAGGCTGCCGGTGACATTCGGGGGCGGGATGACGATCGTATAGGGCTCGGCGTCGGGCCGCTCCGGACGGAACAGCCCCCGCTCTTCCCAATGTTGATACCATCGCGCCTCGATCGCGGCGGGGTCGAAAGTCTTGTCGATCGTCATGATGGCGGTGGCTTTAGCGGGGGAATGTGCAGGTGCGCCACCCTCTTTGTACGCCAAGTCAATCGACGACCGGCACGGACGTATCACTGTCCCTTCACATGCTTGTCCATCCAGCCGAGCACCTCACCATACCACTGGACGCTGTTCTTCGGTTTCAGGATCCAGTGGTTCTCGTCAGGAAACATCACCAGCCGGGAGTTCACGCCGCGGCGCTGCGCCGCGGTGAAGGCGGCGATGCCCTGGGTATAGGGAATGCGGAAATCCTTCTCGCCGTGCAGGAACAGCATCGGCGTCTTCCACGCCGTGACGTGGTTGACCGGGTTCCACTTCTCGTAGTTCGCCGGCACCTCGTGATAGGGCCCGCCATGCTCCCATTCGTCGAACCATAGCTCCTCGGTCTCGTAGGCCATCGCCCGCGCGTCGAAGACGCCGGCGTGGGTGACGAGGCATTTGAAGCCGTCGGCCCACTGGCTCGCGATCCAATTGGTCATATAGCCGCCATAGGAGCCCCCCGCCGCGCAGGCCTTGCCGCCGTCGAGCCAGCGATATTTCGCCGCCGCCGCCGCGAAGCCGAGCTTGAGATCCTGGAGCGGCTTGCCGCCCCAGTCCTGGTTGATCGCATCGGTGAACGCTTGGCCGTAGCCGGTGCTGCCATGGAAATCGACCATCACCGCGCCATAACCGGCCCCCGCGAACACCGCCGGAGTCCAGCGGTAGGACCAGCCGTTGCCGAAGGATCCCTGCGGCCCCCCATGGATCAGGAAGGCGATGGGCGCCTTGGCACCGCGCGCAAGCCCCGCCGGCTTAACCACATAGGCCCAGACGATGTCGCCATTGGCGCCCTTGAAGCTGAACTGCTCGTAGGTCGGCAGGTCGATGCCGGTGAGCTTATCCTTGTTGACCGAAGTGAGCCGCACCGGCTTGCCCTTGCCGCTCCCCATGTAGAAATCCGCCGGGGCGGCGAGGCTGTTTAATGTATAGACATAACCGGCCGGCGTGGCGAGCAGCGTGCCCGCCGATCCCTCGCCGGTCAGCCTCGTCGGTTCGCCGGTCGCGACGGAGACCGCGAAGACGGGCTCGTTGCCTACGTCCTGCGTCGTCACATAGATCCTATTGCCGTCCTTGCTCCAGGCGAGGCTGCCGACCGAACGATCCCACGCCTCAGTCAACGGCCGGACCGCGCCGGTGGCGATGTCGCGCAGCTGGATCACCTGCCGGTCGGATTCATAAGTCGGCCGCTTCATCGCGACATAGGCGAGCCACTTCCCGTCTGGCGACACGGCAGGCAGCGTGTCGGTCGCGTCATTGGCGTCTGTCAGGTTGACCGGAGGCGCCGAGCCATCGGCCGGCACCGCGAAGATATCGAGATTGGTGGACAGCGGCTCGGTCGCGCCGGCTTCGCGCAGCGCAAAATAGACCGTCTTTCCGTCCTTGCTCCAGGCGATCTCATTGCCCTCTCCGAACGGCTTCGACGGCGTATCGCCGACCAGCCCGCCCCCGATAGCGACGCCATCACCCGTAGCCTTGCCGTCCGCGAGCGGCAGCACGAAGATCTGTGAGCGCTGGTCATCGGCCCATGTATCCCAATGGCGGATGAAATAGCCGTCGTAGGTACGTGCGCTGCCGCCCTTGCCGGCAGCTTTGGTGTCGGCGAGCGATTTCGCTCCCACCGGACGGTCGGCCCAAACCAACAGCTTGTCGCCGGTCGGCGCGATCTTGAAGCCGCCGACGTCGTGATCGGCGACGAGCTGGGGCGTACCCCCCAATGCCGCGACCCGCCATATACCTGTCTTGCCGCCCGTGTCGGCGGTGAAGAACACCCATTTTCCGTCCGGCGAGAAAGCCGGTGAGCCTTCATTCACCGCCGGATCGGCGGCCAGCTTTACAGGCAGAGCATCCTTCCTCGACAGGTCGAGCCGCCACAGATCGGTGCGGCCCTTATTGGCCGCCATGTCGGTCTCGCGCTGATCCCAGACCAGCCAGCGGCCGTCGGGCGAAACGTCGGCCGCGCCGACGCGCGAGAGCGAGACGACATCATTGATGGTGAGAGGACGGGCATGTGCAGCGGCGCCGATGCCCGCGAGGAGGCCGAAGGCCACGAACGGGAGTTTGTGCATGGGCGGGCACTAAACCAATCGGCCAATGCCGCCAAGGCTGTATCATCCGGCTGGTACAGCTCGGCTCAGCCGTCCCGCTCGCTCATCCTGCGGATCTCGGCCTGGACCAGCCGTTCGACCATGTCGGGCAGGTTCTTCTCTATCCAGTCGGCGAGCATCGGCTGGAGCATCTCGCGGGCCAGCGCTTCGAGGGTGATGTCACCGCCGGTGGCGCGCGGCGTCGGGGTGCGCGGCAGCAGGTCGCGCGGAACCGGGCGGGGTGCCGGCTGCGGCATCTCGGCCTCCGCCTGGCGCAGCCGCTCGACCGCGCGCTGGACGGGGGCGGACGGCTCGGGCGGCGGAGGCGCCGCCGTGCGGGGCGGAGGCGGCTCCGGCATCCGATCGGTCAGTTCGAGGATCGATTCGGGGGGCTTGGCCTCGGTATGTGGTGGCCAGGGCCGCGGCGGTTCCGCGGTGCGAGACTCGGCGGCGGGCCGGGCCGGTGACGCGACAGGCGACACTCGATCGAACACCGGCGGCGAGAGCGGCGCGCCCTGCGCCCCGGGGACAGGTGACTGCGGAAGCGGCGCCGGATCATCGGCGATGATGCGCTTTATGGAAGCCAGGATGTCTTCCATCGATGGTTCGGAACGCGGATCGGCCATGAGGCCGATATAAGCTATTTTGCGGGCGTTGCCATCGGGCTGTGTGCCGGGACCGCAGAAATGCTCGGCTGGCCGAGCGTGGTCGTCGCTACCGGCTTGGGCCTGGGATCGCTGTCCCAATCCCAGACGCGGTTGTTGACCCGCCGGTAGTTCGCGACTGGATCATAGAGCGAGCCGCCGTCGAGGCCGAGGTCGCGCGCCTGGGCGCGGCCCATTGCCGCGAGAAGCGCGAAACCGGCGACATAGGCGTCGCGCTTGGCCGAGACGAGCGTCGAACGCGAATTGAGCAATTCCTGCTCCGCGTTGAGCACGTCGAGCACGTTACGAGTGCCCACGCCCTGCTCGGCCCGGACGCCTTCGAGCGCGAGCTCATTGGCCGCGACCGCCGCCATCGACGAGTCGATGACGCCCAGCGCCGCCTGGTAGCGTGAAAAGGCGACGCGGGCATCGGCTATCACCGCGCGTTCGGCGGCGGTCTGCGCCTCGAGCGCCTGGCTCTTGCGCGCCTGCGCCTGGCGGACGCGCGCGCCGGGCTCGCCGCCCTGAAAGATCGGTATCTGCGCCTGGACCCCGACGGTGGCAGTCTTGTCGATCTGCCGCACGCCTGCCGCGCCGCCCGCCAGCGTGCCCTGATAATCGGTATAGTCGCCCGTGCCGAAGGCTGAGACGCGCGGCAGGCGCAGCGCCCGCGCGATGCCGATATCATATTCGGCGGCGCGCGCGGCCTGCCTGGCGGCCGCGAGATCGGGATTGTTGGCGACCGCGATGTCGACTGCCTCGTCGGACATGGCCGGCAGGCCCGGCAACGGCGGCGGCGGCTCGAGCCTGTCGGGGAATTTGCCGATCACCTCGAGATAGGTCTGCCGGCTGAAGTCGAGCTGCGCCTGCGCCGATTGCAGGCCGCTGCGCGCGACCGATAGGCGCGCCTCGGACTGGGCGACGTCGGTGCGGGTCAGGTCGCCGACTTGGAAGCGATCCTGACTCGCCTGCAGGTTGGTCTCGAGCACCTTCACATTTCCGGCATTGAGATCGACGATCGCGCTGTCGCGAATGACATCCATATAGGCGGCGACGGCATTGGTGAAAACTTCGCCCTCGGTTGCCTGGAGACTGGCGCGGCCCTGCTCGACCCGGGCTTTGGCGGCGCGGATCGAATTGCGCACGAAACCGCCCTCGAAGATCGGCACCGTCGCCGTCACCGAACCGCCGATCGATTTCTTCGGCGAGGTGAAGCTGTTCGCCGACCGCTTGACGAAGCGGTTGTAAGCGGCCGTCGCACTGACGTCGGGCAGCCCCTGAGCGCGGGCGATCGCGACATCCTCGTCGGTGGCGCGTAGCCCCGCACGGGCGCCGGTCAGCGTCGGGTTGCCGACATAGGCGCGGGCGAGCGCTTCGCGCAGCGTATCGGCGGTCGCCGCCGCCGGCAGTCCGGCCGCCAGCATCGCCACGACCGAAACACCCAAGCGGCGCATGGCCGCCATGTCACGAAAGCTGCACGGCGAGCCGTTCATATCTGTCAGAAGCTGAAGGCCGCGGGCCTGGAAAAGCCGGGCAGGCGGGCCGCATCGGCATCCGCAAAGGCCTTGACACCGAAGCCGCGCCCGGCGCGAACGCCGGAGACGAGCCGGGTCACGCCTGCGTCGATCACCGCGCCGACCAGCCGGCCTCCATCGGCCAGCTGATCGATCAGCGGCTGTGGGATCTCCTCGACCGCGCCATCGAGAACTATCAGCGAATATGGCGCGCCCTTCTTGCTGCCGGCGGTCAGCGCCGCCTCGATCCAGCTCGCGCCCGGCACCGCCAGCTTGCCCGCCGCGAGAAGATCGGGATCCTCCTCGACCGCCACGACCGTGGCGCCGAGCTTCTCTATCAGGGCCGCGGTATAGCCCGTCGCCGCCCCCACCACGAGCGCATGGTCGCCGGGAACCACCTGCGCCTCCGTCAGCAACAGGCCGGTCACCATCGGCGGGTTGAGCGCGCGGCCATGGCCGATCGGCAGTGCCAGGTCGGCATAGGCGATCAGCGCCTTGTCCGACGGCACGAAGCGTTCGCGGGGCACCTCACCCATCGCCGCGACGACGCGCGCATCACTGACTCCGGTGGTCCTGAGCTGGCTGACCACCATCGCGCGCCGCATCTGCTCGAAATTCTGCTCGGTCACCAAGATTTCCCGCTTCGCTAGTGTCTTATAAGTACAATACAGCAAGGTCAGGTTCAAGGCTTTACCGCGTTGCCGCATTTCCGCCAAGCGTGATCTCCCGCCGTCCGAAACGGCCAGCTGGCCAGCCAGGTCCGCCACTCTCCGCGAGTGCCGCTTCGCACTGAAAGAAAAGGAATATCTTGAACGCCCGATCCCTTGAAGAAACCCTCCCGCGAATTATCTCCTTGGCGCCGGATGCGGAATCCCCGGTCCGGCTGGATCAAGAGGGCGTCGGCTCTCTCCGGCGCTCCTCGTGCCAAAATTGCTCAATGGAGGATTTGGATATGAGGACCAACTTCGACTTTACGCCCTACAGGCGTTCGACGGTCGGCTTCGACCGTCTATTCGACTTGCTCGAGACAGGCTACCGCTCCGATGTGGCGGATGGCTACCCGCCCTTCGACATTGAGAAGCAGGGCGACGACAGCTACCAGATCACGCTCGCCGTGGCGGGCTTCCGTCCCGACGAGATCGAAATCGTGGCGCAGCAGAACCAGCTCACCGTCAGCGGCCGAAAGGCCGACGAGAAGGATGACGGCAGATATCTGCATCGTGGCATTGCCACCCGCGCGTTCGAACGGCGCTTCCAGCTTGCCGATTTCGTACAGGTGGAAAATGCGAGCTTCGACAATGGTCTGCTCCGCATTGCCCTCAAGCGCGAGGTGCCCGAGGCGATGAAGCCGCGTCGCATCGAGATCGACGGTACGCCGGCCAACGATCGGCTCGAGACCTCAAGCGGCCAGCGGAACGCCGCCTGACGAGCATCATGAGTCACCGGCCGTGCCCGCTTCCGGGTCCGGCCGGTGATCTCGTCATTCTATCATCCTATCAGTCTGAGGAGGACCAAATGGCCATTCGCGACCTGATCCCCTGGGGCCGGCAGGACAATGCAAGCCGGCTGCCAATCCATTCGCGGGAGCGGAACGACAATCCGTTGTCCACGCTCCACCGCGAAATGAACCGCCTGTTCGACGATGTGTTGCGAGGGTGGGACCTGCCCGCGTTGAGCGGAGCGGCGAGCCAGTGGAGCTGGCCCCACGTTGAGGTGACCGAGCGCGACAACGCCGTCCGCGTCACTGCCGAGTTACCCGGCCTGACCGAAAAGGAGGTCGAGCTGTCGGTCGATGACGATGTCCTCACGATTCGGGGCGAACGCCGCCAGGAGAATGAGGACAAGGAACGCGGCTACACGGAGCGCTTCTATGGGCGCTTCGAGCGCAAAATCGGTCTGCCCAGCGGCATCGAGACCAACAAGGCCGAAGCCAATTTCCGGAACGGCGTACTGACCGTCACGCTGCCCCGGTCCGCCGAGGCCGACAATCGCCGCCGCATCCCGATCAATACGGAAACCAAGCACTGATGAAGGAGGCGCCTCCCGGCTTGGGCCGGGGGGCGGCCGGCAGGGCGACGGAGATGGCGCAGGAGGAAAGACGACCGGGCAACACGCCAAGCGGGCTCGTCCATGGTCGGAAGCAAGCCGCGAAGGCGCTGGCCGCGGATGGTGCCAACGACAATGAACGGATGCGGATGCCGCCGCGGACCTGTCATGGAAACGAGGCGGCCCCGCTCGCGACCGCTACCGACGATCTCGTCAAGGCGGCCGACATTGCGCGCGCAATGGTGATGCGCTACGGAATGTCCGCCAGCATCCGCCATATATCCTACGAATGCGATGCCCGCAGCTTTCTCGGTCAGGGTCCCGTGCCGGAGCAGAGAAACCAGATCAGCGACGAGATCGCGGAGCAGGCGGACAACGAGATCCGCCAGATCGTCCAGAGCGCGTTCGACCGGGCCCTGGCGATTCTCGAGGCGAAGGAAGAACGGCTTCGCCACGCCGCGAGCCTTCTGCTCCAGAAGGAGACGCTGGAAAAGGCCGAAATCCTCGACCTGATCGGCGACGCTCCCGAAAGCGGACAGCGCCGCGAGGTGGAGGTGATTGCATGATGCACAGGGCGGTGGCGGTCATCGCCATCCTTCTCGCCACGGCGATGATATGGCCGGGCGGGCGGGACCGGATGCCATCAGACGGCCTTGTCGCCAATGCCGCTTCCGGCGAGCCGGTACCTCTCGAGCGACTGAGCGTCGCTCCGCTGGTTAGGCGGGTTTCGCCGGCCGTGGTGAACATCGCCGTCGCTTATCCGTCGCCCTATTCACAAAACCCGCTGCTGCGCGACCCCTATTTCCGCCGCTTCTTCGGCGTGCCCGACAGGGCGATGGAGCCGCGCCTGTCCGCCGGATCGGGCGTGATCGTCGATGCCGCACGCGGGCTCGTCCTCACCAACAGCCATGTCGTCCGAGAGGGTTCGGTCGTCGTGGTGATGCTGGAGGACAAGCGGCAATTTCGTGCGGAGCTCCTCGGCTTGAGTCCAGAGGCCGACCTTGCGGTGCTGCGGATTCCCGCCGAGCGGCTGGTGGCGGCTCCGCTGGCTCCCGGAGATACAGCGAATGTCGGCGACTATGTCGTCGCGATCGGCAATCCGTTCGGGCTTGGGCAGACGGTGACCGCCGGAATCGTCAGCGCGCTCGGTCGGGGACTCACGCCCGGCAGCGGCATCGGGCTGATCCAGACCGATGCGCCGATCAATCCGGGAAATTCCGGCGGCCCGCTGATCAACATGCGGGGCGAGGTGATCGGCATCAACACCGCCATCCTCACCCCGGGCGGCGAAGGCAATATCGGCATCGGCTTCGCGGTGCCGGCGGGTATCGTCCGAAAAGTGCTTCGGGAAGCGGAGCGAGCGGTCTGAAGCGGCTCCCCCCCGGGGGTTGCCGCACCCTCGTGGCGGCGCCCGCGATGATCAAGAGCCGGCCATCCGCCGGCACGGCTGGCCAGGGTGCGATCGAGAAGGACGCCATATTGTGACCTTGACGGACTCAAGTCCTAACTCTAGAGCCGCCCGACCACGAAGACCCGTTTTTCTTCGGTCTGGCCCGATGGCGGAGTGGTTACGCAGAGGACTGCAAATCCTTGCACGCCGGTTCGATTCCGGCTCGGGCCTCCATTTTTCCGCCCATGAAACGGTGGGCCTCCGGCACGGACCGGTCTGACAACATCATCCCAGAGACGGCTTCAGCCGGTGATGGACCTCTTGCAGATAATCGAGATGCTGTTCGGCGGTCGCCCAGCCCATACCCATGGTGACGACGCTCGTGTGCGTGCCGCCCGCGTCCTGCCAGCGTCGCATGGCGTCCGCGACTTCACCCGGGCTCAGCCCCTGTGTCTTGTCGTTCATGATCTTGTAATGGGCACGGAAGCCGTCGAGGGGCCGGCCAGATTCTCCGAGTAGCTCACGCACGCGCGCCCAGGCCGGCAATGCGTGGTCAAGGGAAAGCGTGAAGATGAAGCCATCGGCAAGCAGCGCCGCGCGCCTATAGGCCGGCTCCGACGCACCGCCGCAATAGATCGGAATGACGCGTTTGGGCCGGGGCGCGATGTTGGCGCGGTCGATCCGATCGAACTTGCCCTCGAACGTCACCAGCGGCTCGGCCCACAGCCGCCGCAGATAGCCGATCTGCTCGGTGAGACGTCGTCCTCGTGTCGAAAAGCTCTGCCCGAGAGCGTCATATTCCACATAGTTCCAGCCCAGACCCACACCCAGGCGAAGGCGCCCACCGGACAGCAGGTCCACTTCGGCCGCCTGCTTCGCCAGCAGGACCGTCTGCCGCTGCGGCGCGATCAAAATGCCTGTCACCAGCTTGATCCGGCTGGTGATGCCGGCAAGATAGGCGAAACTCACCAGCGGCTCGTGAAACGGGTCCTTGTCGCTGTAGGGGCCGCCGGACCACAAGGGGGGATTTCTGTCCCCGCGCGCTGCACCCACGACATGATCGTATAACAGCAGATGATCGTAGCCGATTTCCTCCACCCCCCGCGCGACCGCGCCAAGCGCTGCCACATCGCCGCCGAGCTCGATCTGGGGGTACACCGCTCCAACTTTCATATAACCTCTCCCGATGGGCCAGCATGGTCTCGCGCGTCTTTTGCGACTGGCATCGCGGCGCTACCAGCCGCATCCTAGTCTTCTCACGCAATCCCCGCCCGACACCCTGCTCGCAGGGAGTTCTCGATCACGTTAGACGAAAACAGGCTCGGCATCCGCCGATCCATGAGCAAGCGTTCAGAGCGAGATCGGCAAGAAGACGTGGCGGTCCAGAACTTGGTCGCGATGGATGAGCAAGGACTTCGACAGCGGCATGTCGAGATGGCCACGGGATATTTTGCCGAGTCCGCGGTAGAATGCCGGCATCTCGCATTGCGCATCGGACATCGGCTCGATCAGGTTCGAAAAGGCCGCCCAGTAGAGATCGGCCGCACTAACGGCGTGCCCGACGAGATAGTCGCTGCTCCGCATCTTCTGCGCGGCAAGGCGCTTCTCCAGCATTGCGAGGATCGCGTTCAGCCGCAACCTATGGTGCTCAACGCTGTGGGTGGAGTGGTATTTCTCGAGGAGCGTCGGATACGGTATGTCGCCCGCCGCCCGTTGCGCCGCGAAAAAGAGGCAGCGCAAGGTCCAGCCGAGACCGTCCTCGCCGCAGATTTCATGGGACAGGCCGAACATCAACGCACGCTCTTCCTCGTCCGCCGGGATCAGCGGCGGATCGGGCCTCAGACGTTCGGCGAGAAGCAGGAGTTCCGACCAGTGCGCGCGCGGCCGCTCATTCTCCCATATCGCCACGGGCGCAGAGTTCTGTCCGGTCCACGAGACTATGACTTCGTTGTCCTGCCCCGCGTCGTGGGGCACCGCCACGTAGGAAATGCCCTTGAAGTCGAAGATCGCGCGGGCCGCCACGCTCCACGGTCCCGGCACCCCGCAGCCGAGGACGAGGCGCAACCCGCCCATCGCCCGGGCAGCCGCCGGCTCCACATAGGCGGGGGCGTTCATTTCCGAGATCCGAACAGGACGCCGCGCTGCTCATCGGTGAACGTCGGCGGCGCCGGCGGCTCATAGGTGCCAAGAACGCGGTTGACCGCCGGACGGGCCTGCACTGTCCGATACCAGCGATGGACCTCAGGATATTCCTCGATGTCCACTCCATGATGCGCGCGGAACAGCAGCCACGGCCAGCAGGCGATATCCGCGATGGAGAACTCGCCGGCGATATACTCCCTGCCCGCAAGCCGCTCGTTCAGGACCCGGTAGAGGC
>CAMLSA010000062.1 GCA_946482655.1 uncultured Sphingomonas sp.
TGACCGCGATGCCGCTCGCGAAGTCGAGATAGCGTTCACCGCGCTCGCCGATCAGATAGCAGCCTTCGCCTCGCACCGGACGCACGCCGCACCGCGGGTAAACCGGCATGAGCGGGGTGATGGTCATGGAAAAAACTCCTTCTTCCCTCTGACAGCTGTTGAACAAGCTCCGAAACGCAAAAAGGCGGCCGCCGGCCGCCTGTCGGAGCGCGCATATAGAGAAGCGGGGACATTCTCGTCAAACGCTTCGTCGCATCGCGCTGGGAACCTTTTTGAAGAGCTGCTAAAAACCGCCGTATTCCGCCAGATTCGTTACACTCCCATAGGGTATTCGATGCGCCGCACGTTGGCCTTCTCGCTGCTTGCCGCCACCCAGCCGCTCCAGGCGCAGGAGTTTCTCGTGTCGCCGATCTTCGGCACCGAACTGCGTTATGAGCAATATGCGGCCGACCGCTTTCTTGGCGCCAACGACGCGATACAGTTTCGCGCACGGCCGGGACTGGGTCTGGCTACCGGCCCCTGGTCGTTCAATGCCGTGAGCGACGCGGCGATCGCGGTACGCCGCAGCGAGACAAGCGCCACGGCGGGGCGCGCGCCGATCCGCCCCGACGCGGTCCAGCTCGACGAGCTAAAGCTCGAATATTACGGGCTGCCGCGCACCGCGATCAGCGTCGGGCGCCAGCAACTGGGCATCGCCAGCGCCGCGATCACGGGAGACCGTGACGGCCAGCAGACCTTCGATGCGGCGCGCCTGCGATGGAACGGAATTCCAGGGCTCAGCGCCGATCTAGCCTATGCCTGGTCGAGCAGCAGCCTGTGGGCGGCCGACCGGCTGCTCCCCGTCAGCGTGCCCGGCGAGAACATCTTCGCCCAGTTCAACTGGACCAACAGCCTCGGCACGTTGAGCGGCTATGCCTACCAGATCGACCAGCGCAACACCGATGATAGCCAGTTCCGCCTGCTCAACCAGGTATATGGCGCTCGCTTCAGCGGCAGCCGGAAGATCGGTGAGGACATCAAGCTGGCCTATTCGATGGGCTTCGTCCGCCAGACCGGTTCGCTCGCCAACCCAGCCGGTACCGCCCCGACCTATTGGCAGATCGGCAACCGTCTCGACTTCAGCGACCTGACAGCGTCGCAGATCAGCTATCGCCGGTTCGCCGCGAACGGCATCAGCACGCTCAACGGCAACACGCTGAGCCTAGCGACGAGCGCGACACGCGGGAAGGTGACGCTGGGCGCGGCCTATAATGATTTCCGACCGGTGCCCGACACCGGAGCGATCTCGACTAGAAACGTTCGCATCTCGCTCGGGCTGCTGTTCTGATCCGGCCGCGTCCGGACCCATGGCGTTCATCGGCTATATCCTTCGCGTCACGGCAAGCGGCGGAGCGGGCCGGGCCGCCATTCGTTCGTCGGTTCCATTCATGGGAGAGAAATGATGGACAAGGCCAATTTCGCACCGGGCCATGACCGCGATGACAGCGACCTGCACGATGGCCCGCCGACGCCGTCCCAGTCGGGGAGCTTCGGCGGCAGCATCGGCGCCGAGGTCGGCTCACGCGATGAAGCCAAGACGGCACGCGGCGCGGATCCCGAGCATACCCGCGCAACCAAGGCCGACAAGGTTCAGCCCCGCATCCCGACGCGTGCCGACCACGACGGCGGCCGGAAATGACGAACGACGCGGACGGCGCCCGCACCGGCGGCTGCTTGTGCGGCGCCGTTCGCTACCGGCTGCTGAGCGAGCCGTTCGACGCGGGATATTGCCACTGCCGGATGTGCCAGCTGTTCAGCGGTGCGCCCGTGATGGCGTTCGCCAGCATCCCGCGAAGCGATTTCCGGCTGGACCGGGGCAGTCCCGGCCGCCGCAAGTCATCCGAGTCCGGCGAACGTTGGTTCTGCCGCGATTGCGGCACGGCCCTCGCGATGCGGGTGAGCTATCAGCCCGATATGATCGACTTCACGATCGCGACTCTCGACGATCCCATCGATCTCCCCCCGGCCTTCCACATCTGGAGGGAGAGCCGTGTCGGCTGGTTCGACACGATCGACGCCCTGCCGCGTCACGAGCGCGCCCGCCCCAAGACCATGACGCGCTGTCCGGAAATCGCGAGAGGTGCCGAAGCGATTCGCGCCTAATTGACCGTGGGTAACGCGCTACGGCAATCGGCGGCACATTCCCGGCACATTTCGGCGGACAGCCGACAATGATCATTGTCATGTTTCGCGCATTCGTCGGCGCAAAGCTCGCATGTCCGCATGCAGGTCTCGAGCATGGCCCGCAGCACCTCGATATTCTGTCCCGTCCGGCGCACCGCCACCCGCGCAGTCGCTTCGCAGATGTCGGCGCAGTCCAGGCAGCTGCGGATACACTGCCGCATATCCATTTTCTCGGCGACACAGGCATCGGCGCAGCTGACGCACATCTCGGCACAGAACATGGCGTGCCGAGCCGCCGTAGCGAGGGATTCGTTAAGATTGCCGGCGACATCGGGATGTGCCGCGATCATCTGGTGAATCGACATGATTTAGCTCCAGGGACTGATCCAAGTTACCCGAATGACAGGGAATGTCGGACGAACTGGGGAACGTCGGCCGCCAAGACCGGTTCCTCTTCTGGAGAGGAGACGAATGATGGAACGCGACAATCCGAACATCTCGACCGAGCATCAGCCCAAGGGCTCCGCGCGCAACCCGAGCGATACGCTCGATCGCGCCGCCGACAGCACCGACTATCACAATGGCGGCGATCGCGGCCGCGGCGCCGAGGAGGCGCGCACCCAAAACAAGACGGACAGCATGACCGCGAACATCGACGAGGAGGGCAACCCGATTCCGCCTGAGGGAGGCCCGCGATGAACGGCGGCGACAAGAACGGCGGGCCCGGCGATGCCGATAACCAGGACCAGTCGACACCGGAGCCCGCCGAGGGCGGCAACGACAAGCCGCCACCCGATGAAGGCTCACCGGAAGGCTGATCTCCTTGCCGCGCCGGCTGTTGGCGGCTAAGGGCCGCCGGTCATGCAATATGTCAGCACCAGGGGTAGCGCGCCCCGCCTTGGATTCGAAGATGTCACGCTGGCGGGGCTCGCCTCCGACGGCGGCCTCTATGTGCCGGAAAGCTGGCCGAGCTTCAGCAAGGCCGAGATCGCCGATCTGCGCGGGCTTTCCTATGTCGACACCGCGGTCGCGGTAATGCGCCCGTTCGTAGCAGGCGCGCTCGACGAGGCCGCGCTGAAGAGCCTATGCGAGGCCGCTTATGGCCGCTTCGCCCACGCTGGCGTCGTGCCGCTCAAGCAGCTCGATCATCGCCAATGGCTGCTTGAGTTGTTCCATGGGCCAACGCTCGCCTTCAAGGACGTGGCGCTTCAATTGCTCGGCCTCCTGTTCGAGCGCTTCCTGGCGGATCGCGACACCCATTTGACCGTGATCGGCGCGACCAGCGGCGACACCGGCTCGGCCGCGATCGACGCGCTTGCCGGCCGCGCCAAGGTCGATATCTTCATGCTCCACCCCAAGGGTCGGGTGTCCGAGGTGCAGCGGCGGCAGATGACCACCGTGCTGGCGCCAAACGTCCACAATATCGCGATCGAAGGCAGCTTCGACGATGCCCAGGCGTTGGTGAAGGCCATGTTCGCGGACAAGGCCTTTGCCGGCCGCTTCAACCTGTCGGCGGTCAACTCGATCAACTGGGCGCGTCTGATGGCCCAGATCGTCTATTATTTCTATGCCGGCGCGCAGCTCGGCGCCCCCGATCGGAAAATCGCCTTCTCGGTGCCCACCGGCAATTTCGGCGATGTCTTTGCGGGCTACGCCGCTGCCAGGATGGGGCTGCCGATCGAGCGGCTGATCGTCGCCACCAACGTCAACGACATCCTTCACCGCGCGCTTTCGGCCGGCGACTATTCGGTGGGGTCGGTGACGCCGACCGCGGCGCCTTCCATGGACATCCAGGTCAGCTCGAACTTCGAACGGCTGCTGTTCGATCTCCACGGGCGCGATGGCTCGGCGCTTTCGGCCGCGATGAAGGGCTTCGAGGCGAACAAGCGCCTCAACCTGCCGGAGCGGATGCGCGACGAGGCGGGCGCTCTGTTCAGCAGCGCGCGCATCGACGCCGACCGGATGCAGCTCGCCATGCGCTGGGCGCATGACCGCGCCAATGAGACGATAGACCCGCACAGCGCGATCGGCCTCGCCGCGGCGCAGGATGCCGAGCTCGATCGTTCGATCCCGATCGTGACGCTGGCCACCGCGCACCCCGCCAAGTTCGGCGACGCGGTCGAGCGGGCGACCGGGATCAGGCCCGTCCTGCCCGCCCGGATCGGCGCATTGTTCGAGCGGCAGGAGCGCTACACGGTCCTCCCGGCCGAGATCGACGCGATCGAATCCTTCGTCGCCGATCAGGCGGTCCCGGCGGCCTGATCGCATGCCGGGCCCGCATCTCCACCGGCTGGCCAATGGCTTCACCATCGCCGCCGAACCGATGGCGGGGGTCGAGACGATCTCTGTCGGCCTTCACGTCGATTGCGGCGCGCGGCACGAGGAAGCGCGCATCAACGGGCTCGCCCATCTGTTCGAGCATATGGTGTTCAAGGGCGCCGGCGGACGCAATGCGCGTGAGATTTCGGAGACGGTGGAGAATGTCGGCGGCTATCTCAACGCCTACACATCGCGCGACCAGACCGCCTTCCAGGCGCGGCTGCTCGCCGAGAATCTCGATCTCGGCGTCGAACTGATCGCCGATCTCGTCCGCAAGCCCCATTTCGATGCGGGCGATCTGGCCCGCGAGAAGGATGTCGTGCTGCAGGAACTGGGCGAGGCGCGCGATCTGCCCGACGATATCATCAACGACCATTTTCATATGACCGCGTGGCCGGGCCAGGCCTTCGGCCGCCCGGTGCTCGGCGACGAGAACAGCATCGCGGCGATCTCGGTCGACGATCTCCATGGCTGGACGCGCAAATATTATCGCCCGCAGGGGATGGTGCTGGCGGCGGCGGGCAAGCTCGATGTCGAGCAGCTCGTCGCTATGGCCGAAGTGCGCTTCGGCGACATGGAGCCGGCGCCGCGCCCGGTGCCCGAGCTCGCTGTCTACCAAGGCGGCGTCTTCGTCGAGCGGCGGCGGCTCGAGTCGGCGCATATCCTGTTCGGCTATGAAGGCGTCGGCTATTTCGACCCCGATTATTATCCGCTGATGCTGTTCAGCCAGGCGGCGGGCGAAGGCAGCTCGTCACGGTTGTTCCAGTCGGTCCGCGAAGATCGCGGCCTCGCCTATTCCGTGGGCAGCTCGGTCGCGGCATGGCGCGACACCGGCATGCTCACCGTCTATCTCGCCACCGCGCGGCGCGAGGCACAGCACGCCGCCGATCTGTCGCGTGACATATTGCGCGGCGCGGCGGCGGCGATGACGCCCGCCGAGCTGGCCCGCGCCAAGGCGCAGATCCGCGCGACCATTCTCATGACGCTCGAATCGGTGCAGGGCCGCACCGACCGGCTGGGGTTCCAGACCCTGGTCTACGGCCATCCGCTGGACCCGGCGGCGATCATCGCGAAGCTCGACGCCTGCACGCTCGATCAGGTCCGCGGCGTCGCCGCCCGCCTGCTGGAGGGCCGAGAGACGCTGGCGACGGTGGGTCCCGAGCTCAAGGCGGCGGCGTGAGTTTCCCGGACTGATGCAGCTTGCCACGCTCATCGCCGAGCCCTGGGACGATTACGGCCTCGTCGACTCGGGCCATGGCCGCAAGCTCGAACGCTATGGCCGCTTCCGGTTCATCCGCCCCGAGCCGCAGGCGATGTGGGCGCCGGCCTCGGCCCATTGGGAAGCCGATGGCGACTTCATCGGCGCTTCCGACGAGGAGGGCGGCGGCAAATGGCATTTGTCGCGCGACGTGCCGCGCGGCGGCTGGCACATGCGCTGGGAGGAGGTCCGCTTCACCGCGCAGAACACCCCCTTCCGCCACCTCGCCTTCTTCCCCGACATGGCGCCGCAATGGACCTGGATGCGCGACCGGACCGGCGATGGCGACGAGGTGATGAACCTGTTCGGCTATACCGGGGTCGGCACGCTGGCGCTCGCCGCCAGGGGCGCCAAGCTCACCCATGTCGACGCCTCCAGGAAATCGGTCGACGCCGCCAAGGCCAACGCCTTCCTCAGCGACATGGCCGACCGCCCGATCCGCTGGATGGTCGACGACGCCGCCAAGTTCACCGCCCGCGAGGTGCGCCGCGGCCGCCGCTATGACGGCATCTTCCTCGACCCGCCCAAATTCGGGCGCGGCCCCGACGGCGAGACCTGGCGGCTCGAGGAAGGCCTGTCCGGCCTGATCGCCGACTGCCGCGCCCTGCTCGACGACAAATCCAAATTCCTCGTCCTCACCGCCTACGCGATCCGCATGTCGGCGCTCGCGATCGGCGAACTGCTCGGCCAGGCGATGACCGGTCTCGGCGGCACGGTCGAGGTCGGCGAGATGGCGGTCCGGGAGGAAGCGCGCGGGCTGCTGCTGCCCACGGCCATCTTCGCGCGGTGGCGGCGGGATTAACTCTTCTTATTGTCGAACTGCCGAACCCAAACGGCCAGTGCCGCCGTTCCAGGGATAATTACCCAGGCAACCCAAGCAAACAGGGGGCCGTGTGGCGAATGCCTCACACAGCTTCTAAGGAGCAACAGCCAGACGGTGATTGAGAACAGCCAGAAGGTCAGCCATCGAAGGACCTTCATCTCCTCTTGCCTCCCTTTTTGTACCGATAAGACTTGAGCATCTCTTTAGAAGCGCCTTTTGCGAACGCCTCATACAGATTGGCATTATAGCCATCCATGCTCGATAATAGGCCTCCCACGAAGTGAGTGCCGTATGGAGAGTAAAAGCCGGCTGCTTCATCAGAAGCAAACTGTCCTGTGTGATAAGCTTCTTCGAACGGCGCGGGAGAGGCGAAACTCGCATATTCGGCAAATTTTTCCGGCTTGACCGACACCGTGCTTCCCTGCGTCACCGCCTCGATATCATCTTCATCAAATGCGAAGCGTGTGAAGAAGCCAGCCTCCTTGTCGAGGCCACTGACATATTTCAAATCATCCAATTGGCTGGTAGGCAATCCGCGAGCGGCCAATTGCTCCTTTAGGAATTTCCTCTGTTCAGCGGTTGGTCGATAGGTAAGTTGGCCATCTTCCCTCCGGATTCCCAACTGTGCCCGAAGACGTGCTTCCAGCTTAGCGGGCGACGGCCCGAACTCCGGCCGCCGCATACCCATCACGGCTTCAGGAGAAATCATGCGATTTCCCCTGGAAAGGGCCTGGGCCGGTGCCATTGTCGTCATCTTCAAATGCGTATTCGGATCAGAGGGCGATTTCGGCCACCTCGTTGACTTTGGAACTGCCGTCGAAGGCTGCGCCAGATACCCGCGCAGGTTCTGCTCCAATTCGGATGCCCGGAGGCCAAATTCAGGATGCTTCTTCCTTGCTGCCGCCCGTGGTGCATTCTGCTTCGCCTCTTGCCGCAGCATCCTTCCCCAGTAGGAGCGCGGTTCATCGTCCGGACCCACGTCATTTGCCCCTGGTATCCACTGCGAATACCGAATCCAGCCATGCTTGTCGGATTTATGGCCCACTTCCTTCTCCTTGCGACGCAGCAACATCGCTGCCCATCACTTCTAACTGCGAACAGGGAAAATAGAAAGAACAAATATAGAACAATAGTAGATCGAAATCTATCTCACAAGCCCCGATCACCTCCGCCATCGCAATATCCCCGACCGGCGACCCCTATGTCGGCACTGGCGTCAGCAATTCGCCGATCGCCCAGGCAAGAGCCGATCTCGGCGTACCATCGAAGCGGGCGAGATGGCGGTCCGCGAAGAATCACGGGCTGCTGCTGCCACGGCCATCTTCGCGCGGTGGCGGCGGGATTAGTCGGCTATATCGCGGCAGTTATGGGCATTGGCAGACATCGGCTCGATCTTCCATTTGTTCGCAATTCCCATCTCAGAGCACCGAACCTCCACTTCCTGATCGTGAACCGTCATCCGGCAAAAGGCTGGCACAGGCCCGATCAGATACTGGAAGCCATATGTCTTTCTGTGCCCCTCGTGCGTGTAGCGCACACACATGCCGCCCGAGCTTGAAGAGGCCTTGGAGAAGTTTATGAACTGGCCTGGGATGATTCGAGATGTCTGTGACACCTCACGCGCGAGGGACACCACAACATCGGTCAGCGCAGCTTTGGATTTGTTTTCGACTGTGAGTGACGTTGACGGGACTCCGCAGCCGGCCAACGCAGCCAACGACACACACATCGACACCAGGGCCAGGGAGCGAACGATCATTCCTTCAATCCATGGAGCCGGCCGCGCCGGAGCGCCAGTTCAGCCGCTTCGTCGGGGCTGAGATGCTTGAACCGGGGATCGACCGCCATAGCCCGCCCCAGCCTGTTATTGCGCAAATCCATGGTGCGTTCGTTTGCGGGGTTGTCGCTTCCGACCTCATTGCTGTCCGCAAATGCTTTCGCAGCCGCCGTCCCGACGCGCCGTGCCATGTCATAATTCCACCGAAAATGTCGGTATGCGTCCGCGAGATCATTCCATTGATTGGAATTGGGAAAACGCTCGGTAGTTTTCATGCTGGCACTGACGCCGGCAATCAAGGCGGGAATGCTTTCGCCGATCAGCCGATTGGCCAGTACTTGATGAAGCTTTAATTCTCCGAGATCGTTTTCATCACTTTCAGGCCGGGAGCTTCTTGATGCACTAAGCTTCGCCCCTTTGGCCTTTTCTCGAGCTTCTTGCTCCATCATCAGCCTGTCCCAATAGGACCGCGGGTTATCGAGCGTGCTGTCTTCCGCCAGAGGAACTCTATCCGAAAATTTGGTCACGGCATTCCCCCATTGGCGCAGCCCGATCGCCGCCTGTCTCCCATAGCGATTTCGCTTGAAAGGTAAAGAACATATAGAGAACATTGGCACACAATTCGTGAACGCCTTTCTCTGGCCGTGGATGTCGATTGACGAGAATGAGGATTTACAGCCCTAAAGCCTCAATGCGGTGGCCTTTGATGATCTTGGCAGGTTGCTGGCTTTTGCTGCTGCATATGCTGCTCCTGGCATCGACAGATCCCGTCGTTCGCCACCTGCGCTATTTGCCGGAGCATTGGCCCGCTTCCGCCCGCCCGCAACGGCTCGTTCTTCTCACCGACATTCACGTCTCGGGCCCCGACATGCCGCCGGCGCGGCTGATGCAGATCGTCGGACAGATCAACAAGCTGGAGCCCGACATCATATTGCTGGGCGGCGACTTCCTCAGCGCGAAGAAATTGGCGACAAGGCGATATAGTGTTGAAACGGCCCTTCTTCCGCTTGCGTCGCTTCAGGCACCGGCGGGCGTCATCGCCGTCATGGGCAATCATGATCACTGGTCCGATACCACGGCTATCGAGGGTGCGTTGCGTCGCGCGGGAGCAATCATTCTCGACAATCAGGCGGTGCGCATCGGCGATCTCGCCATCGGGGGAGTGGACGACGATTTCACGAACAATGCGGATATCCGTGCCGTCGCCGGCAGGCTGCGAACACTCGGCGGCGCGCCCATCATCCTGAGCCACAGCCCCGACATCTTCCCGGCGACGCCACCTTCAATCGGCCTGGTCCTGGCGGGGCATACGCATTGCGGCCAAATCAGCTTTCCGCTGATCGGGCCATTGTTCACGGCCTCGCATCACGGAAGGCGGTTCGCCTGCGGCATCATCCGGAACAAGGGACAGACGATGATCGTCAGCGCCGGCGTGGGCACAAGCATCCTGCCGCTGCGCCTCGGGGCGGCGCCAGACCTCTGGGTGATCGATATCGGACGGTAGGTCTCTGCGGGCCGGCTATTCGACAAGCCCCTCGATCGCCTCCGCCATCGCCACATCACGACGCGACAGCCCGCCCGCATCATGCGTGGTCAGCAAGATATCCACCCTGTTCCACACATTCGACCATTCGGGATGATGATCGTGTTTCTCCGCCAGCAGCGCGACCCGCGTCATGAAGGCGAAGGCGGCCGAGAAATCCGGGAACGTAAAGCTGCGGCTGATCGCGTCGCGGGCCTCGTCATAGTCCCAGTCGGGCAGGCCATCCAATGCGTCGGCGCGCTCCTCGTCGGACAGGGGTTCGATCGGCATGGCGGCATCCTCTCGCTGGCGTGATGCGAAGATCGCCTCTATGTCGCGCTTCGATGAGCGAAGGTCAAACCATGGCGCCGGGGGCGGACCGGATCGAGGCGATCGCGCGCGCGACGATCGCGAAGCTGCCGCCCGAATTCGCCCGGCACCTCGGCAATGTCGTCCTCGCCGTCGAAGAGTTCGCCGACGACAAGACGCTCGACGAGATGGGCATCGAAAGCCCGTTCGAGCTGACCGGACTCTATACCGGCCTGCCGGTCGGATCGAAGTCGGTCGACCATAGCGGCACGATGCCCGACATGATCCACCTTTACCGCCGTGCGATCCTCGACGAATGGGTCGAGAGCGGGGTCAGCCTCGAGGCGCTCGTCGCGCATGTCGTGATCCATGAGATCGGCCATCATTTCGGCCTGTCCGACGACGACATGCACCGGCTCGAGGAACTGGCGGGTTGATCACGGCAAGGCTCGCTTTCGAACGCGTGGCGTGCCTGCGCGGCGACCGGCTGCTGTTCGAGGACATGAGCTTCGCGCTGGGCAACGGCGACGCGGCGCTGCTGACCGGCCCCAACGGCGCCGGCAAGTCGAGCCTGATGCGGATCGCCGCCGGGCTGCTGCCCGCCTCCGCCGGCAAGGTCGCGGTCGCGGGCGGGATCGGCTTCGCCGGCGAGGCGGCGGCGCTCGACGCGCGGCTCCCGCTTCGACAGGCGCTGCTCTTCTGGGCGCGGATCGACGGAGCCGGCCGCGCCGAGGTGGAAGCGGCGCTGGAGAAGATGGGGATCGCCAATCTCGCCGAGGTGCCGGTCCGCATGCTGTCGACCGGCCAGCGCAAGCGGGCCGCGCTCGCCCGGGTGATCGCGGGCCGGGCCGCGGTCTGGCTGCTCGACGAGCCCGGCAACGGCCTCGACACGGCCTCGCTCGACCGGCTGGCGGCGGCGATGGCCGGGCATCGCTCCGGTGGCGGCATCGTCGTCGCCGCGACCCACCAGCCGCTCGCCCTGCCGGATGCGATCGAGATCGCGCTGGGAGGCCAGCCATGAGCCTTTGGGGCACGATCATCCTGCGCGACGTGCGGCTCGCCTATCAGGGGGGCGGGGCGATGCTGCCGCTGATCTTCTTCCTGCTGGTGGCGACCCTCTTCCCCTTCGCGGTCGGGCCCGACGGTCCGCTGCTCGCCCGCGTCGGCGGTGGCGCGCTGTGGATGGCGGCTCTGCTCGCGGCGCTGCTGCCGGTCGACCGGCTGGTCGCGCCCGATGCGGAGAACGGGGTGCTCGATCAATATGCGGTGCGTGGCCTGTCCGACGAAGGCATCGCGGCCGCCAAGATCGCCGCCCACTGGCTGGGCTTCGGCCCGCCGCTGATGATCGCCGCCATCCCCGCCGCCGCGCTGCTCAAGCTCGACGGGAGCACGCTGGCCAGTCTCGAGCTGGGCCTCGCGATCGGCACGCCCGCGCTCGCCGCCCTGGGGGTGATGACGAGCGCGCTGACCCTGGGCCTGCGCGGCGCCGGCGCGCTCGCGGGGCTCGTCATGCTGCCGCTCGCGGTGCCGCTGCTGATCTTCGGCGCGGGCGCGCTCGGCGCGAGCGACATGGGCGCGATCAAGCTGCTCGCGGCGACCGCGCTGCTGCTGACCGCGCTGACGCCCTTCGCGGCGGGAGCGGCCCTGCGCGCGGGCCGCGACTGATCCGCGACGTTGCGACCGTCACGCGCGAAGTCTAGGCAAGCCCGATTCAAGCAGGAGGATCCCATGCCCGACCATAGCCCCTGGCAGCATCACCGCCGCGCCGGAGTTGCCGACGACATCGATTTCGAGATCAAGGGACAGGAGCTGCAGTTCCTGGAGATCGAGCTCGACCCGGGCGAAAGCGCGGTCGCCGAGGCGGGCGCGCTCGTCTGGAAGGATGCCAGCGTCGGCATGACCACGGTGTTCGGCGACGGCAGCGGCGGCGCCGACGGCGGCTTCATGGGCAAGCTGCTCGGGGCCGGCAAGCGGCTGATCACCGGAGAAAGCCTGTTCACCACCGTCTTTACCCATAACGGCCAGGGCAAGGCGCGGGTCGCCTTCGCGTCGCCGACCCCGGGCGCGATCCTGCCGCTCCGCCTCGATGCCGTCGGCGGTCGGCTGATCTGCCAGAAGGACAGCTTCCTCGCCGCCGCCAAGGGCGTGTCGATCGGCGTCCACTTCCAGCAGCGGGTCATGACCGGTCTGTTCGGCGGCGAGGGCTTCATCATGCAGAAGCTCGAAGGCGACGGCTGGGTGTTCGTGCAGATGGGCGGCACCGTCGTCGAGCGCGAGCTCGGGGCGGGCGATGAACTGCATGTCGATACCGGCTGCCTCGCGGCCTATACCGCCAGCGTCGATTTCGACCTGGTCACCGCGGGCGGGGTCAAGAGCGTGCTGTTCGGCGGCGAGGGCCTGTTCTTCGCGAGGCTGAGGGGACCAGGCAAGGTCTGGATCCAATCGCTCCCCTTCTCGCGCCTGGCCGGCCGGATGCTGGCGGCGGCCGGCGGCCGCGGCGGCCAGAATCGCGGCGAGGGATCGGTGCTGGGCGGGCTCGGCGATTTCATCGGGGGTAATGACTAGGCGTCGCCCGGCGGAGGCCGGCGCCGAAAGCGCTACCCCTCGCCCATCTGGGTGAGCACGAAGGCATAGGCCTCGGCGTCCTCGCGCAGCGAATCATAGCGGCCCGATTTGCCGCCATGGCCCGCCCCCATGTTGATCTTGAGCAGCAGCAGATTGTCGTCGGTCTTGGTCGCGCGCAGCTTGGCCGCCCACTTGGCGGGCTCCCAATAGGTAACCCGCGGATCGTGGAGCCCGCCTGTGATCAGCATCGGCGGATAGGCCTTCGCCGCGACATTCTCATAGGGGCTGTAGCTGCGGATGAGCTCGAACGCCGCCTTGTCGGTGATCGGGTTGCCCCATTCCGGCCATTCGCCCGGCGTCAGCGGCAGGCTCTCGTCCTGCATCGTGTTGAGCACGTCGACGAAGGGCACATCGGCGACCACCGCGCCCCACAGCTCGGGATCGGTATTGGCCACGACCCCCATCAGCTCGCCGCCCGCCGAGCCGCCGTTGATCGCGATGTTTCCCGCTCTCGTGAAGCCCGCCGCGATCAGCCCTTTCGCCGCATCGACGAAATCGTGGAAGCTGTTCCAGCGCCGCTCGGCCTTGCCCTGGAGATACCAGTCATAACCGAGATCGTCGCCGCCCCGGATATGCGCGATCGCATAGGCCCAGCCGCGATCGACGATCGACAGCCGGACGGTCGAGAAGCCCGGCGGGACGGCATGGCCATAAGCGCCATAGGCGTAGAGAAGGAGCTTGCCCGATCCATCCCTCGGGAAGCCCTTGCGGTAGAGCACCGACACCGGGATCATCTTGCCGTCGCGCGCGGGCACCATCAGCCGCTCGGTCGCATAGAGCGAGCGATCGAATCCCGATGGGATCTCCTGCACCTTCAGCGTGGTGAGGCCGCGCGCCGCCGGATCATAGTCGAACACCGTCTGCGGCGTGACCATCGAGGCATAATGGAGCCGGTAGGCGGGCGGGTCATATTCGGGATTGCCGCCGAGCCCGGCGGTGTAGCTCGGCTCGGGAAAGGCGACACGATGCTCCTCGCCGTCATAGCCGCGCAGCCGGATCTGATCGAGCCCGTCGACCCGCTCGGTAAGGACGAGATGCTTCGCGAAGCTGGTCAGCCCGCGGATATAGACGCTGTCCGAACCCGCGATCACCGTCTCCCATTTGCCGGGATAGGCCGGATCGGCGCGGGCGACGCGGAAATTGACATGATCGTCGTTGGTCAGGATCCACAGCGAGCCATGCGCGCCGTCCACCGAATATTCGCGCTTGGTCTGGCGCGGGCTGATCATCACCGGGGCGGCGCCGGGATCGGCGGCGGGAATGATGCGGACCTCGCTGGTCTGGTTGTCGCCCGTCCTGATCAGGATCCACCGACGGTCCTGGGTCGTGCCGACGCCGACGTTGAAGCCGAGCTCCTCGGTCTCCTCATAGAGGGTGCGATCGCTTCCCGGATCGGTGCCGAGGATGTGCAGCCGCGCCCGATAGGTCCGCCAATGCTCGTTGACCTCGGTATAGACGAGGCTCCTCGAATCCGCGCCCCAGGCGACCGGGCCGTTGGTGACGAGGCTCACCGTCTCGATATCCTTGGCCGTGGCGAGGTCGCGGATCTTGAGGACGAAGCGCTCGGCCCCGCTGGTATCGGCCGACCAGGCGGCGAGCTTGCCGTCGGGGCTGGTGGCGAGCACCTGGAGCCGGAAATAATCGGCCTGCGCGGCTTCCGCGGGTTCGTCGAGCATGATCGCCTCTGGTCCGCCCGCGGCCGGCTTGCGATACCAGATGCGATATTGCCCACCGGGCCGGTACGCCCACCAGGTGAGCCAGTCGCCGTCCTTCTGCGGCACGCTCGCGTCGTCCTCCTTGAGGCGGCCCTTCATCTCCGCGAAAAGCGTTTCGACCAGCGCCTCGTGCGGCTTCATCGCCGCCTCGAAATAGGCGTTCTCCTCGCGCAGATAGTCGAGCACATTCTCATCGTCGATGACTGGATATTTCTGATCCTTCAGCCACGCATAGGGGTCCTCGATAGTGTAGCCGTGGCGGCTGCTCCGGTGCGAGCGGCGGAGGGCGACGGGCGGCTTCGGCAGTTCGGACATCGCGATCAGGCGGACATGAGCGCGGCGAGCAGCGCCCGCCCGGCCTCGTCGAGCGCCTGGACCTGCAGGGCCGCTTCGGCGATCGCGGCCTCCTCCGCCCCGTTGCCCGCCGCGATCGCCGCCTGGCGCCGCCGGTCGAGTTCGGCGAGCGCCTGGCCCACCGGCGCGCGCTCGGCCTCGGCGCGGCTATAGGCCAGCTGCCCCTCCACCCACGCCTCGCTGCCCTCGGCGGCCGCCCGTCCCGCCTCGATCCGCGGCCGCCCCGTTTCGAGCGCGGCCCTGAAGGCGGCATCGGCGGCCTGCGCGCTGGCGAGGATCTGCGCGATGCCGGCCGATGCGGGCAGGGGCGGCGTCGCGACCGGCGCGGTCGCCGGCGCCGGCTGCGCCTGCAGCACCGCCCGCTCGATGGGCCGCGGCGCGAGCGAAGGATAGCCGCTCCGCACATCGGCGCAGCCGGTGACCATGGAGAACAGGAGCAGGGCGGGAAAACGCAAGCCGGTCATCGCCTCGGCTCTAGGCCCGTCACAAAATCTGCGCAACGGGGTTGCGCCCGCGCGGCTCCCCGACTAGGTAGCCCGGCACAACGCGCCCGTAGCTCAGCTGGATAGAGCATCAGACTACGAATCTGAGGGTCGGACGTTCGAATCGTTCCGGGCGCGCCATTTCGGTTCAAAACCACGAACGCCTAGCACCGCCGCCTCTACGCCAGAGGCGGCGGTGAGGGTGCGGAGCAGCTCGCTCCGCAAGCCGCGAATGCGAACCTCCGTCTTGCTCACCACCTCGACGCGCTGGGCGACCGCCCGGATATGATCGCGCGCGAATGACCCATCACCCTTCCGCAGCTTCCTGCGCGCCGCCATCGCAAAGGCCCGCAGGCTTTCGGGCGTGATGGCCGGTCCGATCTTCTCGATATGCGCCACCGCCCGCTCGGCGTCGCCCCTGGCCTGGTCGCGCGTCGCCGTCAGCTCCGCGATCCGATCCTTGAGCGACGGATCGCTTACGTCGATCACGCCATTCTCGATCGCGTTATAGAGCCGCTTGAGCTTCGCTTCCGCCTCGGTCGCGCGGCGCTCCAGATCAGCGACATGGAGCCGCCGCTGATCCACCCATTCGTCGCGGCGTTCGAGGATTTGATCCATCATCTCCTCAAGCCGCTTCGGATCGAGCAGCCGCCACTCCAGATGCCCGACCACGGCTTCGTTCAGCCGATCCATCGGAACCGTAATGCCGGGGCAGCCCTTCGCGCCCTGCCGCGCCTTCGTGGAGCAGGTGTAATAGCGATACTCGCGGCCGACGCTGCTGGTGCCGGTGCGCAGGGTCATCGCCCCGCCGCAGCACGCGCAGAAGCAGATGCCCGTGAGCAGCGTTGGCCCCCCAACGGCCATCGGCGGCATCATCTTCGGGCTGCGCGCCTTGAGCGACCGCTGCACAGCCTCGAACTCCGCCTCCGAGACGATGGCGGGCACTTCCATGATGGCGTGCTCGCTTTCGGGCTTGGGGGCCTTGGTGCGATAGTCCCGATAGTTGAACTTGTGCTGGCCGATATAGGTAGTGCGGGTGAGCACCTGATGCACGGCTCCAAGCCCCCAGCGCCCGCCGTCGCGGGTGCGGGTGTTGTTGTCGTTGAGCCAGGTCGCGATGGCCTTGAGGCCCATCGGCCCGCTATCATCGACGCCGTTCAGCGCCATCCGGTAGATGCGCCGCACGGTCTCGGCCTGGATCGGGTCGATCTCCAGCTTCTTCTTGACCTTCGCGCCGCGGTGCCCGGCCTCGACGATCCGATAGCCGATGGGCGCGCGCGCGCCGTTCCAGAAGCCCTGGCGCGCGTTCTCCTTCATCGACCGCAGAGTATGCTTGCCGTTCTCCTTCGACTGATATTCGTCGAACAACGTCATGATCTGGCGCATCATCACGCTCATCGGATCGTCGCCCAAATCCTGCGTGATCGAGATCAACCGCACGCCGTTCTTCGCCAGCTTGCGGACGTAGAACTCGAACTGGAACTGGTCGCGGAAGAAGCGCGAGAAACTGTGGACCAGGATCACGTTGAATGGCGACGGCTTCTGCATCGCCGCGTCGATCATCGCCTGAAACGCCGGCCGACGATCATCGGTCGCGGTATTGCCCGGTTCGACGAACTCGGCCGCGATCTCCCAGCTGCGCGACAGGCAATAGCCTTCGATCTGCCGGCGCTGGTCGGGGATCGACAGGTCGCTCTCGGCCTGGCGGCCGGTGGAGACGCGCAGATAGAGCGCGGTGCGGGCCATCGCCATAACCGGCGAGGTGTCCTCGACGCGAAGGACGGCGTCGGTCATGGCATGAACATCCTTATCTCACGGCAAGGGTCCGAACAGGTCGTCCAGCTCCTTGCGCAAATGGCCTTCGATGACGCGCAACTCGGCGTCGCCGATTGGAACCCGCTCGGGCCAATCGTCCGTGACCGTGATCGGCCCGCTATCTTTGATGGTGCGTGCGCGGGACGGCGCGCGCTTCGCTGGCGCCTGCATATAGTCGTGCAGGTCGTCGAGACCGTCCGACCAGCCGCGCGGGGCGCGACGACGACGTTTGCGAGACAGGGCCATGCGCCGACGCTGATGCCCGGCTGCGCCAAGTGCAAATGGTTCGGCCGGGCGTAGCGCAGATAGGGGTTCATGGCGGCTCCGGCGAAGTCGCCGCCAGACGCTCCTGTGTTTCCGACTCGCTCGCAGCCGCCAACAACGCCGCCCAATCGTCGGGCGGATTGCCCTTGTCGAGCATCTTGCGGAACACTGCATAGGCGTCCGACTTCGATCCATAGGTGCGCAGCGTGTTTTCGTCGTTCACCCAGGCGAACACGATAACCTTGGCGCTGGTGCTGTAGCGGAAGAACAGCCGGAACCGGCCGCCGCCGAATTTCGCCCGGAACCAGTGCTTGCGGTCGTCGCCCAACGTGCCGCCCTGCCGATAGTCCGGGCGAGTGGGGTCTTGGGGAATGGTCTCGAATACGAGCTGACGCAGCGTAGCCAGCAGCTTCGCATTGGCCGACTTGCGCCAGCCGCGCGGGTCTTTCTCCCGCAGACGCGCGACGGCTGCCCCCAACTTCTCGAATTGATCGAGAAACAGAGGGTGGGCAATGAGTTGCCACCCATTGACGACCATCATCAGAGATCGACATCGCCGTCGATCGGCGCATCGAGATCGACCTTAACGCCCTCGGTTAGCGCCGCGATGCGTTCGGTGAGCGCGGGGGAAAGCGCAGTCAGCGCCTCGGGCCGGCGTTTAATATCCTCGGCCAGAAACGTCAGAAAGCTGTCGATCGCCGGATCGTCATGCTCGGCATCGGCGCGATGCACCGACACACCATGCTCATCGACGCGGAAAGCGATCTTGCCGCCGTAATCGACGCCGAGCGCCTGGCGGACGGACTTCGGAATCGTCGTCTGGCCCTTGGCGGTGATGGTGCTGATTTCTTCGAGCAACGCGGGCATGACTCATCTCCTCTGCCCGCTGCATGTAAGGAAAATGCATTACATTGTCAAGGTGGAGCCTTCCACGGGCATCACATCCTCCTGAAAGTCCATCCCGGTGAAGCAGGTCCGATAGAAGAAGAAACTGCTTGGTTGCGTCTCGTTGGACTGGCCCAAGGCCGGGCAGAATATATGGCGAAGCCTATCTTCTTCCGGCAGTGTTGCGTGCGGGGCTTCACTATTACAACCGCTGCGAGTCGCGGGGAGGACGGGGGCGGGATGATTCTCACTGACAATGAGACAAAGGTCGATCTCCTCAACAATGAGGCGATCGCCAAGACCATCATCGAGCTGCTGCGCGAAAAGCCCGAGCGCGCCGTGACGATCGGCGTTCACGGCGACTGGGGTGCGGGCAAATCCAGCATCTTGGAGATGATCGAAAACGGCCTCAGCTCCGATGAGGACGTGCTCTGCATCAAATTCAACGGATGGCGCTTTCAAGGATTCGAAGACGCCAAAATAGCGCTGATCGAGGGCATCGTCACCGGGCTTATCGAAAAACGCCCTTTGCTCACCCAAGCCGGCGTAGCCGTGAAAGACATCTTCCGGCGGATCGATTGGCTGAAGATCGCGCGGCACGGGGGCGGGCTCGCTTTCACCGCATTCACCGGCATTCCCACAGCCGATCAGATCGGCGCGGTGGTCGGCACCTTGAAGGGGATCTTCTCCGATCCCTCGAAACTTGCCACGCAGGAGAATTACGACAAAGCGATCGACGGTGTGCAAGGTCTGCTGAAGCCGGGAGAGTCGAAAAATGTGCCGGAAGAGATCGAGGCGTTCCGGAAAGCTTTTGACGATCTGCTCAAGCAGGCGGGCATCAAGCAACTGATCGTCCTCATCGACGATCTCGACCGCTGCCTGCCGGACACGGCGATCGAAACGCTCGAAGCCGTCCGGCTGTTCGTCTTCACCGCCCGCACCGCGTTCATCGTCGCGGCCGACGAGGCGATGATCGAATATTCGGTGCGCAAACATTTCCCCGAGCTGCCGGACACGACCGGACCCCGCGACTATGCGCGCAACTATCTTGAAAAGCTGATCCAGATTCCGTTCCGGATTCCGGCCTTGGGCGAGACCGAAACCCGCATCTACGTCACCCTGTTACTCATCGGCGCCGAGCTGGGCGAGGACGATCCCGCTTACTCCGCGCTCATCACCGTCGCGCGAGAATTGCTCAAACGGCCCTGGAAGACGGCCGGGCTCGACGCGCAGACGGTCAAGACCGCCTTAGGCGACAAAGCCGGCCAGGTCCAGAACGCGCTCACCTTGAGCGACCAGATCGGTCCGATCCTGGCCAGCGGCACTCAGGGCAATCCGCGGCAGATCAAGCGCTTCCTGAACACCCTACTGCTGCGCCATCAGACCGCGCTCGCTCGCGGCTTCGGAGAAGAGGTGAAGCTGCCCGTTCTGGCGAAGCTCATGCTGGCCGAACGGTTCCTCTCC
>CAMLSA010000063.1 GCA_946482655.1 uncultured Sphingomonas sp.
CTGGCGCGTCAGGGAAGCAGCGCATGACCTCGCCGGAGCCGCGCGACAATCTGCTTGTGTCGGTCGGCATCGCCGATCCCGTGATGAGCGATTCCACCGTCGGGATATTGTCCACGCTCGCCGATCAGCTCGCAGTCCGCTTTCGCTACTGGGAGCTGCTGATAGTCAGTGATGTCGACAAGGCGGGCGCCTATGGCCCCGCCATCGAGACGATAGCAAACATCCGCTTGTTGAAGGTTCGTCACGGAACCTCCTTCTATCGCCGGCGGGTGGCGATCGCCGGCGAAGCGATCGGCGATGTGGTGGTGATATCGACCCTCGACGATCTCCAGCAACTGCCGATCATCGAGATGATCGAGAAGGCCGAGCAGAGTGGCGGCATGGTCGTCGGACGGCGCCGTTCTCCGCTTCTGCTCAACACTCCGTTCCGTGCGCTGGGCCTGAGCGCCGGGTTCCGCGTCGATGCAAGCGATATGCTGACGACGGCCTATTCGCGGCCCGTTCTCAACAAGCTGTTGAACCATCCCGATCCGCAGCTCGCGCTGCGTTTTCCGCCGGTCGATGACAGCATCGCGGTGCTGAACCAGCCGTGCGTCGGCGGGACTGCCCCTCCGCGCGGCTCGCCGCTACGCAATGCCCGGCGCAGGCTGGGTCTGTTGCAGAAGCTGCTGGTGGGCTCAGCCCCCAGGGTGCTGGCTGTGGTCGCGTCGCTGGCCTTCCTCGTTGCCGTGGCGGCGATAGCCTTCGTCATCTATGCGGTGGTGACATGGCTGATGCTCGACAATGTGCAGCCTGGCTGGCTGACGACCTCGCTCGTTCTGGGGCTCACCGCCTTGTTCCTGGCCTGCGCCATCTTCGGGCTGTCGATTGGCCTCCAAAAGCTCATTGATCTGCTGTCCGCCGACCTGGCCGAGGACGTTATCGACGAGATAACCTCGGTGGACCTGTTCAGGGAGGTTTTCGACGAGCTGAACATCGAACAGGATGCAACCCGCCGGCTGGACAAGCCGGCGGCTCGTGCTGCTTCAGGCGCGCGACCCGCATGACCGGCAGGCGATCGGTCGATTATCTTGTGGTCGGGGGCGGCTTCTACGGTTGCTGCCTTGCCCTGTTTCTTCGCTCGATGTCCGATCGGATCATGCTCGTGGAGGCGGAGGATGTCCTTCTGGACCGGGCATCGCGGGTCAACCAGGCACGCGTCCATACGGGATTTCATTATCCGCGCAACATGCTTACGGCGGTCAAGTCGCTGGTTCTTCACAACCGGTTCGCCTCTGATTTCCCGGATGCGGTCGTCGACGATTTCGAGATGCTCTACGCCATAGCGAGACGGCGATCGAAGGTGTCCGCCAAGCGTTTCCACCGGATGTTCACCGACATGGGTAGCCCGATCGCGCCCGCCAATGCCTCCCAAGCCGCGCTGTTCGATCCGGACCTGATCGAAGCCGCCTTCGCCTGCCGGGAATATGCCTTCGATTATTCGGTCCTGCGCCGGCACATGGAAAACCGCTTCGATGCACTGGGGTTCGATATCAGATTGGGCACCATGGTCAGCGAAATCGAGGACCGGGGCGACGGCGCAATCGCGCGCCTGTCGACCGGCGAGGAAATTCATGCCCGCTACATCTTCAACGCCACCTATTCGCAGGTCAACGCGCTGTTGCGTTCCGCCGGCCTGCCTGAAGCCGATGTCAAGCATGAAGTGGCGGAGATCGCGCTGATCAAGGTGCCGCCGCAACTCGACCGATATGGCGTGACGATCATGGACGGGCCCTTCCTTTCCTGCATGCCCTATCCGGCGGAGCGGGCTCATTCCCTGACTCATGTCCGCTACACGCCCCAGCTCAGCTGGACCGATCGCACCACCAGCCGGTCGGCTTACGATGTGTTCAGGGATGCCGGTCTGGCGACGCGCCATCGGCATATGCTTCTGGATGGTCGGCGCTATCTACCGTGCCTCGCCGATGCTGAGTGGCTGAAATCGATCTATGACGTGAAGACCGTGATGGTGAAAAACGAGCAGGATGACGGACGGCCGATCCTGTTCCGGCGCCAGCCGGAGGGTTCGCATGTGATTTCCGTCATCGGGGGGAAGATTGACAATATTTACGACCTGTTCGATGCGGTTCGCCGCGCTCAGCCGGAATGGACGTCTGCGGACCTGCGTTTTCTGCACGAGGGCAAGCCGAACATTCGGAAGTCGGCATGACCGGATGGCCGCGAGGCGGGCCTCTTCAACCAGGCCTGGTCCGCCTTTGAGCGTCGTCACCTCATGAGCAATCGCGTCGAGCCGACAGACATGAACTGGCAAGTGCCCGATCATCAGCGCGATGTTCTTGCGCCGAAGCGCTATGATTTCGGGTTGGTCATTCCGGTGATCAACGAGGGAGAACGGATACGCGGGCAGTTGCAGCGGATCGCGGCCGCGAACCTTCCCGTCGATATCATCATCGCCGATGGCGGCTCGACCGACGGCTCACTCGACCGGGAAATCCTATCGGCCTGCAATGTCCGGGCGCTGCTGATCAAGACCGGTCCCGGACGCTTGAGCGCGCAGCTTCGCATGGCCTATGCCTGGTGCCTGCGCGAGGGATATGTCGGCGTCGTGACGATCGACGGGAATGGCAAGGATAATGTCGAGGCGGTGAGCGACTTCGTCGCCAAATTGCGCGACGGTTTCGATTATGTGCAAGGATCGCGCTATCGCCGCGGTGGCAAGGCGGAAAACACGCCGCTGGAACGAACGTTGGGCAATCGGCTGATCCATGCTCCCATGCTCAGCCTTGCCGGGCGACATTTCTTCACCGACACCACCAATGGTTTTCGCGGCTATTCCGCCCGCTATCTGCTCGACCCGCGGGTGCAGCCCTTTCGCGAGATATTCTCACGTTATGAGCTGCTTTTCTATCTCACTGCCCGCGCCGGCCAGATTGGCCTCAAGGTTTGTGAAGTGCCGGTCAGGCGCAGCTATCCCCGCGGCGAGGCGGCTCCGACCAAGATCGTGGGCCATGGCGCCAAGTTCGCCCTGCTGCGGCAGACATTCCAGGCGGCGATCGGTGCTTTCAATCCCTGAGCATCAGCCGTTAGGGAAGAGGCAAGCCGGGGAGGGGAGGGACTGGTCACCATGAAGCCGGATGAGACCGCCACGACCGGCGCGCGAACGGTGGTTGCCCAGCGCAGCTCCGGCCGGGAAACAGTCACGGTTGCGCTATTGAGCGCAGGCATCCTCCTCATTCTGTTTGCCCGGTTCAATTCGATCAGCGGCGTGATACTGCCTTATCTGCAACGCGCTGCCGATCCTGCGCTGTATGCCAATGATTTCTTCATCAATGCCGCTGTGATCAAGAGCTCGAGCATCTTCTTCGATGTACTGGATTATTTTGCGTGGGACATAACCGGCCCCCGATTCATCATCACGGTCTATGTGCTGGTGACGGTCGCTGCCGGTGCGGCGGTCAATCTCATTCTCAAGAATATCTTCTCGATCGAGGATCCGCCGTTGCGAACGGCGCTGTTGTTCGCGCTCATTTTCGCGGATGCCAAACTGATCGGCCTCAACAAATCCGGCTGGATCATCGAGCATAATTTCTCGCTCTCCTTCCTGGCGTGCGCGCTTCGCATCTGGTTTCTCTATTTCGCCCTAGGCCAGAGATTTTTGGCAATGGCAGCCATCCTTATCCCGATCAATTTGCTGGCGATCAAGGTGGGGTGGCCCCTGATTGGCTTTGCCGTGCTTCTGCTTGTCCAGGCGCGGCATCGCTCCCCCTGGACCTGGGCGGTGCTCCTCCTTTCCTTGGTGGTCCCTCTGATTTCCGCGCTCGAGACTCAGATCGCCGTTGATCCCGAGGAAAGGGCGGCGATCTTCGACATCGTAAAGACCAGCCACCCGCAGGAGGATAATCCGTTCGCCGGGCCGCTGCTCCAGATACCGCTCTTCATCGCGGCCACGGCATCCGCTTGGATTTTCGCCGGCCGACTTGAGCACGGGCTCGCAGCACGCATTCGAACGATCCTGCTGGGCTCGCTGCTCATCTTCCTGTGCGGAGGGCTGTACCTCGATGTCCTGTCGGCAAGCGCGCCGATACCTCTTGCGGTTTTATTGAGTCCGGCGCGCGCGCTCGAAGCGGCCGGTTTCCTGATATATCTCCTGCTCCTGCTCTGGATCGTCAGGACATCGATGTTTTCCGAAGCCGAGCGCGTGGCGGCAGTTGTTGCCGCGATAATGTTCAAAGTCACACCTGATCACAAATGGATTATCATCGCCGTCGGCTTGGGCTTGGCTGCATTCGCCCTGAGCCTGGTCCGAAGAATGGCGGAAAGATACGGAGCGGGCGCGCGCTTCATGGTCCCTCGACTGGACCTAGCGCTCGGTCTCGCCGTGGTGGCGCCGCTGATCGGGATGTTCTTCGCGTTCAACCTGAGTGGCCAGCGAACCCTCTACCATTACGATCCGGCGCTCGGCTTCTACGATGCGGCAACCCCTGCGGATGTGTTGCCGATGCTGCGCTTCATCGCGGCTCAGAAGGCCGACCGGCGTATCATATTCGCTTGGCAGCGCAATGGCGTATCCAAAGCTCCCTGGAGCATGGCGGTGCGCAAATCGGGGATCTCCGGCGATCCTTATTATTTGCCTCGTCTGAGCGATATTCGCTGGCAAATGGCGGCCAATGCCGTGGAGGAGAGGCTGCTCGACGGGCTCCGGCGCGGTCGTATCGATGCCGAGGTCGCCCGTGCGCTGGCAGCGTACCGCGTGACGGTCGTGCTCCCGGCGACTCTGGCCGGTGCCGTAAGCGGGTGGCGCGTAGTGCATGATTTCGGGAGCTGGAGGGAAGTGGCCGTGCCCGAGCACCTCGCCATCGGCCGGACCTCCTCCCAGGACTCCGAATGAGAATGGCCGGTCCGGCCTTCCGTGGTTACGGAACTGAATCCTGACAGATGCGTCTAATCCGCAGGGAGGGGCGTAATGTAGGAGTAAGGCGTATGAGGACCAGGGTCATTGTTGCCGGCACCTGCATGGTTATTGCTGCCGCAAGCATCTCCGGACCATTAATAGCCGCACCCGTTACGAGTCAGGAACTCAGGGCTACGACGAGCAATGCGCGTATCGTTTCGACAATGCGGCGGCTCGATCATTTCCAGAATCGGGCGCGATACAATAACGATTCCCGATTCTATGTGAGTCGTGATGGCCAGCGTTTCGCTCAAATCCAGCAAAGCGGTGCAACCCGGCTCAATCGCTAACATTGTGACCTGAGCTTCGGTAAGCTCAGGATCATACCCGGGATGGGACACGCACGGCTTTCTTGCCGACCAGATATCCGCAGGGCAGCGCGCGTCGTCGTGTTGTCGTTCGGGCTATCCGCTATCGGCAGTTAGGGCCCGCGTGAAGAGCTGCCCGGTCGCCCGAGGCGAAATCGACCAAGCCGGACACCAGCAATACCCTTGCGTCGTGCCGGAGCAAGGCGACGCATCGATCGCCGCATCGAAGGGCATAGTCGGAGCCGTCGGCGAAGGTCCGGGCGAGTTCGAGCGCCTCCGCGTCATCGCCGGCTTGGAATTCGCGATCGGGTTCGGTCCCATATCTGTGACGAAGCCGATAGGTTGGCATCCTGTCCTCCAGCGCTCGTGCCGAATAGGACGCCTTCGCCTCGAATATGTTCCTCGCCAGCCGTTCCGTGATCTTCAAAGCCGGTGCAAACAGCCCTATTCCCGATATCGGCGGGAGGGACATATGCGCGTGGTGGGGTTGTCGATCGTCTTGCTGAGCTGGATTCAGTCGCCGGCGTTACAGGCTCAGGTCACGCCGGGGACTCTGCCGGTCCAGGGCCGGAGCGGTCAGATGGAGCGCTTGCGGTCGGAATTGCGCAGTGCGGAGAACGCCATGAGCGAGGCTGGCCGGAATAAGGCGCGTGCGTATCGCGAAGCCCACGAACTATACAAGAACTGCTCGCGAGAGTTACGGGCTTTCTGCCTGTTGAGCGCGCAAAAGCTCATGCGCGATGCCGATTTCGAGTATGAATACCGGGAGAACCACGTCACCGTACTCGAGAAGGCCATCGCTGTTCTGGGAGGGGCTGGCGCGCCTGGCCAGCTGTCCCCGAGATAGGCTCAAGACACGCGACAGACCATTGCTGGAGCGGGAGGGGCCGCCGGGCAAGTTGGCCGGCGAGGCTGCATGTTCCCATTCGTCCTTCGAGGGCGTGGTGCGCACCTCGATTTCTCCGGGAGGAAGCTCGAGACGCGCGCCGAGAGATTAGGCTGGTATGGCCGTGGTCTTTCGGAATCACTAGCAATCGCAGTGTGGTAGGAGTATTTTATAGCAATGCGGGGGACTCGAAGGAGGCTTCCATGTTAGTAGAATCCGACCTCGACGCCGTCACCGATCATTCTCATCAACTTATCTCGTCGGCACGCGTCGAGGGGACCCCGATCTACAATCCACTCGGAGAGAAGCTGGGGACGGTGCATTCTGTAATGATTCACAAGACCACGGGCCAGGTCGCATATGCGCTGCTCGCTTTTGGCGGTTTCTTCGGACTGGGCACACATGTCCACCCAATTCCGTGGCAAATGCTGACCTATGATCCATCGCGGCATGGCTATGTCGCTGACATTACGCGAGAGATGCTCGAGGACGCCCCGAGCTTGGAGCTCGACAAGGCCGATCGGCCTACGGAGAGCGAGCGACCCATGTATCACTATTGGAAGTTCGATACCTACTGGTGAACGCATTAGGCGCGGCGGAGGGATGTTGACCGAAGCCGATCTTCCGCCTGCCTGAAAGGGTAGCAAAAAGGCTCGCCGGCTTCACTCGATGGCCTGTAAACACGCCGTTTCGGCGCGTCTGTCCGTTGCTACGCGGGTCCGCCGGAAATGCCAAAGATCGCAAACCGCCAAAGCGGCGCCAACGCGACGCGATGAGTAATTCCTTCTACCCAAATGTCAGAAGCGCGATCAGAGTGAGGCAGGCGATCCACGCCGTTTCGCTCGCGATCAAAAATGCCGGCTTCCAACCGGCAGCCGCCAAATCCTTGAAGGACGTTTTCATACCCAATGCCGCAATCGCCGTCACAAGGCACCAACGAGAGACGTCGAAGATATTTCCAACCACGGATTCTGTTAGTAACCCCGTGCTGCTAATTAGGACCAGAACCACAAATACAAGCAGGAAAAGTGGTGGCTTCACTCCACGGGGTTTCGCATCCGCCTTGGAGAGATAGCGAAGGGACGCGCCAATCGTCAAAACGACAGGGACCAGCATGGCGACCCGCAGCAATTTGACATATGTCGCGATGTCGCCGGTTTCCGGCGAAATGCTGTAGCCCGCCCCGACCACCTGCGCGACATCGTGGATCGTGCCGCCCAGGAACAAGCCGGCATGTTGATGATCAAGCCCTATCATCGTCGTCAAGACCGGATAGAGGATCATGACCACGGTCGACAGCGTCGTTACGACCACAACCGTGTAGACGGTGTCCCGTTCCGTTTCCTTGCTAGGGGGCAACGTCGAGGCAATGGCGAGCGCCGCCGAAGCGCCGCAAATTCCCACCGCGCCTCCAGACAGCAGCCCGAACCGCCATCGAAGCGACAACATCTTCGCGGCCAATATGCCAAACGCTATGGTCGTGACAACGCCGGCAAGTACGATCAGGATGGGCAATGTACCCAATCCAACGAGCTGATTGAATGTAATGCGAGCACCTAGCAGGGCGACCCCGACCCTGAGTACCGTCCTAGAGCAGAACTCGATGCCCCACCGGCAGCGGCCCTCCTCGAACAGGAAGTGAAGGGCAACGCCGAACAGCAGCGCAAACAGCATTACAGGTGCGTTATAATGCTGTGCCAGCCAGGATGCAGCCAGGCCCGTCGTGCCCGCGACAAGCACCCCAGGATAGACCAGGATAACCACATCGCGAAAGGATGTGCGCGGCGTTTCGGAGTGGTGAGCGAACAAGCCCTCCATGGAATCGAGCGAGCGAACCAAATCTCCTTTATAGTCCGCACCGGCCAGTTCGCGGATCACTGCTGTCCACCCGTGAGGGCGCTCCGCCTCGATGATCTGTAAGCGCCGGCCGGACTACAGTATTTTCGCATAAGCTCGATCCCTTTATTACTGCTTCAATTTCTGATCTGTCGTCAGAGATGGTGATTTTCAGTCGGCCTCCAACCGCTTGCGGGCTGCTGAGGCTATCTCGAACCGATGCCCGGCTTGCTGGCAGGCGCATGAAGTAAATTGTCGATGGCGGACTCAGCCGGACGACCGCCTGACGGGGCAGCTGCCGATCGGTGCCGTCGGCCGCACTCCCGTCGACGTTCGGTCTTGGCGCGGTCAGCAGACGGTGCGGTCAGGTGTCGAACCCCGGCGAGTCGCGGCCGATGCGACGCAGCAACGCCTCCCACGCCGTGCCGAATATCTGGCTGCCCTGATCCGCCTCCACCATCCTGGCGACCTGCGCCTGCGCCGCATCAGGGGCGAGTAGGACCCCATCGCGCCCCGCGCTGAGCGCGCGGATCTGCAGCGAGCAGGCACGCTCCAGCATGTACATGCCGAGCCACGCCTCGCCCGCGCTTCGACCGATCGCCAGCGTCCCATGATTGCGTAATATCATCAGTCGCTTGTCGCCCAAATCGGCCACGAGCCGCGCGCGCTCCTCGATGTGGACCGCGACACCTTCATAGTCGTGGTAGGCGAGCTGCGGCGTGACGCCGATCGACGTCTGGCTAAGCGGCAGCAGACCCCCGGTCTGGCAGGACACCGCCATGCCGTCCAGCGTATGGAGATGCACCACATAATGTGCATCGGGCCGCGCGGCGTGAACCGCCGAGTGGATGACGTAACCGGCGCTATTGATCGCGGCCTCAGGGCCGGCCCCGATCAGATTGCCTTCAAGGTCCACCTTGACCAGCGCCGATGCGGTGATCTCCTCGAACGTCAGGTGCAACGGGTTCATCAGAAAATGATGCTCGTGACCCGGAACACGCGCCGAGATGTGGGTGAAGATCACATCGTCCCAACCGTTGAGGGCGACCAGGCGATACATGGCCGCAAGGTCACAACGCACGCGCCATTCGTCGGCGGGCATGGACGGCACGCCGGTGTCGATGCGGCGGGAAAGCGAAAGGGTCATGGCCGCTGCTCCTCGGCAGGCTCGACCATCACCCGATGCATCCGCCGCACGTAACGGGAATCCTGGACAATGTAATGCTGAGTGATCTGGTTGTCCCAGATGACGATCGTGCCGGGCTTCCAACTCAGCCGGACATGATATTCGGGGATATGGACCCGTCGAAATAGGAACTCGAGCAGCATGCTGCTCTCATCGGGATGAAGGCCCTCGATGGCGCGCGTGTAGCCGCGGTTGACGTAGAGCGCGCGTCGGCCGGTCACCGGATTTTCCACCACGATCGGGTGAGACACTGGCGGCGCATCGGGTTTCGACAAGCCCCAGGAATGGGATGCAGTGCTGTCCGCGAGGAACGCCTTCAGCTTGGGCGAAAGACCTTCGAAGACACCTTCCATATCGGCAAAGATAGTATCGCGGCCAAAGGGCGGAACGTCGATGGCCTGCAGGAAGCTCAGCCATCGGGTCTGTCGGCGGGTCGCCCCGTCGGTGTGCCAGGTGTCCTGGATGAACGAGCCGTCGGCGACGATCACCTTGACGGCGGGAACACCCGGATAGTCGGGGAGATCGGGATGCGGAGCCACTTCGGCGCGGCCAAAATGCCCCGCGAAGCGGGCCAGGGCCTCGGGGCCGACCTCGAACTGGTCGCGGAATGCCAGCACCTTGTGCTTTCTGATCAGCAGCTCGATTTGCCGGGCTGTGGCCGGGTCGAGCGGTCTCGTCATGTCCACGCCGCCGATCTCGGCGCCGCACATGCCGGTGATCGGCGCCACGGTGAGGTCGGCTGCTACGGCTCGCTTGGTGTCCAGCATCGCAACGGACATCGGCCTCTCCCTGATGGCTACGGCGCTTGGACGGCCGGGCCGCGATATTCCGACGGGCGGGACCGCCAGTCAAATGAGTTTGGGCAAATTAGCGCTTGAGCATTCGGATGATCGGCGGGCTCCCCTCGGGGGGCTACCCCACCACTGCGTTTGCAGGATGGTGCGATCAAAATGGCTTGGGACCCGATATGTCCCTCTGGTGTACCACTTGGCCCCGGATGTTAGAATAGTCCAGTACATCCCGGGAATGTCGAGGACTAAAGATGGAAGATTTTCCACCATTTATCGAGGAGTATGGAAGTCTGTGGGAAGAACAAATGGTGCCCAGGAGAGGACTCGAACCTCCACGGCCTTGCGGCCACTGGCACCTGAAGCCAGCGCGTCTACCAATTCCACCACCTGGGCATACGGAGCGGAGGCCGGGCGGATAGCGTCGCGGCCAATGGCTTGTCAACCGCCTTGTCAACAGCTTCCGTGCAGGGCAATGCGGGGCAAATCTGATCGTCGAGGGAATGTAGGGATGAGCCGTCTTGTTACGCTGTTCGGCGGTGGGGGATTTCTGGGGCGCTATATCGCACAGGAGCTGCTCAGGGCGGGCGCGCGCATCCGCATCGCGGAGCGCGACCCGTCGGATGCCTGGTTTCTGAAGCCCCTCGGCGGCCTCGGTCAGACCCAGTTCGTCCCCGCCAGCGTCACCAAGCCTGCGACGGTCGCGCGCGCGGTCGAGGGTGCGGATGCGGTGATCAATCTGGTCGGCATATTGAAGGGCGATTTTGACGGGATCCATCGCCGGGGGGCGGCTAACGTCGCAGCGGCCGCTAAATCTGCGAGAGCCGATGCGCTCGTCCATATCTCGGCAATCGGGGCCGATCCCCAATCTCTATCGGCCTATGGCCGCAGCAAGGGCAAGGGCGAGGCGGCGGTTCGCGCCGCCTTCCCCGGCGCCACGATCATGCGTCCCTCGATCGTCTTCGGGCAGGAGGACAGCTTTCTCAACCGGTTCGCCACGATGCAGGCGGCGCCCGTCGTGCCGGTGCTGCGCGGGAGCGTGAAGTTCCAGCCGGTCTGGGTCGCGGATGTCGCGCGCGCGATCGCCGCCGCCGCGCTGGATCCGGCCAGATACGCCGGCAAGACCTATGAACTCGGCGGTCCCGAGGTGGTGACGATGGCGGAGCTCAACGCCTGGATTGCCGAGACGACCGGCCGCAAACCCAATTTCTTGGCCATCCCCGACTTCGCCGGCGGAATGATCGCGACGCTGGCCGGCCTGCTGCCGGGCGCGCCGATTACCCGCGATCAATGGCTGATGCTCCAGGTCGACAATATCGTTTCGCCGGGCGCCCAGGGGCTCGAGGCGCTCGGAATCGCGCCCACGCCGATGGAGGCCGTGGCGCCGGCTTGGCTCGTCCAGTATCGGTCGCATGGCCGCTTCGCCGCCACCAAGACGGTCGCTTGATCCTCATGGAGATGTCGCTGCTGTCGATCATCCTCCTCGGCATCGTCGAGGGGCTGACCGAGTTCATACCGGTCTCCTCGACCGGGCACCTCATTCTTGCGGGGGAGATGATGCGGGTGCCACAGGGCACCGAGACCTTCGATATCGTCATCCAGCTCGGCGCGATCCTCGCCGTGGTGGTGCTTTATCGCCAGCGCTTCCTCGACGTGCTGGTCGGGCTTGGCCGGCGCGATCCCCAGGCGATCCGCTTCACCCGCAATGTGCTGATCGGGTTCCTGCCCTCGGCGGTGATCGGCGCGGTCGCCTATGGCGCGATCAAGACGATGCTGAACACCCCGGTCATCGTCGCGATCGCGCTGATCCTCGGCGGCGTCGCCATTCTCGCGATCGAGCGAATGGTGCGTCACCCGACCTGCGACAGCGTCGAGAGCATGCCGCTCCGGACATCGTTCGGCATCGGCCTCATCCAGTGCCTGTCGATGATTCCGGGCATCAGCCGTTCGGGAGCGACGATCATGGGCGCACTCACTCTCGGCGTCGAACGGCGAACGGCCGCCGAGTACAGTTTCTTCCTCGCCATCCCGACGATGATGGGGGCGACCGCGCTGGCGCTGTGGAAGGCCCGCGACGAGCTGGGTGACAGCCAGGCCACCGCGATTGCAATCGGCTTCGTGGTCTCATTCATCGTCGCGATGCTGGTGATCAAGTGGTTTCTCAATGTCGTGACGAAGCATGGTTTCGCACCCTTCGCCTGGTACCGGATCATCGTTGGGGCCGTGGCTCTCGTCTGGCTTCTTGCACGATAGGTCCGATACGGACTTAATAGCGCAACAACTTTCCTGGCCAGAAGGCGAGTGTCTGGATTTCCACAGATAATAGGTAAGCAAGTTTTACCTATTATGCAAAAAGCGCGTGACTCCATGCTGTTTTCGTGAGATGCGGCATTCAGGCCTTGAGCGCCTCAGGCGAATTTCGTGCCAAGCCGGCGAGCCTGCAGCGATGGTCAAGGTCTCAATGCTTTGAGGAGGGCAGATCCGTCATCGGTGGAGGCGCCGTGCGCTTCCGGCGGACGCGAAGGCTCTGGCGGAGACTTTTTGGGATGGCGCACGATCCAATGCTGAAATTCGTGGGACTCGGGCAGGTCTTCCCGGCCAAGCGCGCGCCCGACAGCCGCGTCGCCGATTTCGCCGAAATCGCGCCCATTTATGCGCCCGACCAGGCCGAGGAGCAGGCGTCGCGCTGCTCGCAATGCGGGGTGCCTTATTGTGCCACCCATTGCCCCCTGCACAACCACATCCCCGATTGGCTGCGCCTGACCACTGAAGGCCGGCTGCGCGAAGCCTATGAACTGTCCAACGCGACTTCGACCATGCCCGAGATCTGCGGTCGCATCTGCCCGCAGGATCGGCTGTGCGAGGGCAACTGCGTGATCGAATTTTCAGGCCATGGAGCCGTCACTATCGGTTCCGTCGAAAAATACATCACCGACACCGCCTGGGAAAACGGCTGGGTCGAACCGGTGATGGTCGGGCCTGCCACGGGACAGTCGGTCGGCATAATCGGCGCAGGCCCCGCCGGGCTCACAACCGCCGAACTGATGCGTGCGCGCGGCTATGAGGTCCATATCTATGACCGGCACGATCGTGCCGGTGGGCTGCTCACCTATGGCATTCCCGGCTTCAAGCTCGAAAAGCCGATCGTCATGCGCCGCATCCAGCGGTTGAAGGACGCGGCCATCGTTTTTCACGAGGGCTTCGAGGTGGGCCGCGACGCCTCGCTCGCTGCGCTGCGCGAGCGGCACGACGCGTTGCTGATCGCGACCGGAGTTTATAAGCCGCGCGCGATCAAGGCGCCCGGTGTCGGCGCGTCCGGCGTGGTCGAGGCGCTCGATTATCTCACCGCGTCGAACCGCAAGGGCTTCGGCGACCCGGTGCCGTCGTTCGACGATGGTTTGCTCGACGCGAGGGGCAAGCATGTCGTGGTGATCGGCGGGGGCGACACCGCGATGGATTGCGTGCGCACCGCGGTTCGCCAGGGCGCCGCGTCGGTCAAATGCCTCTATCGCCGCGATCGGGCGAATATGCCGGGGTCGCAGCGCGAAACCAGAAATGCCGAGGAGGAGGGCGTCGAGTTCGTCTGGCTGTCGTCACCCGAGGCATTCGAGGGCAATCAAAGCGTAAGCGGCGTCAAGGTGATCAAGATGCGGCTCGGCGAACCCGATGTCTCGGGCCGCCGCACCCCCGAGCCTGATCCGGGCAGCGAGTTCCGGCTAGACGCCGATCTCGTGATCAAGGCGCTCGGCTTCGATCCCGAGGACCTGCCGGGAGTCTTCGGTTCGCCCGAACTATCGGTCACCCGCTGGGGCACGCTGCGGGTCGATCACAAGACGATGCAGACCTCGATCGAAGGCGTCTTCGCGGCCGGCGACATCGTCCGTGGGGCAAGCTTGGTCGTCTGGGCGATCCGCGACGGCCGCGACGTGGCGGAACGGATGCATCTCTATCTGAAGGAAAAGGCGAAGGCCGAGAAGGTGGCGGCATGACCGATCCCAGGGAAATCAGCGCGAAGCTTCGGGGCGACTCCGAATGGCTCGCATCCGAGCGCGAGCGCCTCGCTCATGAGGGCATGTACCGGCCCGAATATGAAGGGGATGCCTGTGGCGTCGGCCTGGTCGCGGCGACCGACGGCAAGCCCTCGCGGCGCGTCGTCGCGGCGGCGATCGATGCCTTGAAGGCGGTGTGGCATCGCGGCGCGGTCGATGCCGATGGCAAGACCGGCGACGGCGCCGGCATCCATGTCGACCTGCCGATCCGCTTCTTCGACGATGCTATCGAATATGCCGGGCACCGGCCGCGGCCGAATCGGCTCGCCGTCGGAATGGTCTTTCTGCCGCGCACCGATCTCAACGCGCAGGAGACCTGCCGCACGATCGTCGAGAGCGAGATCATCGACTTCGGCTACACCATCTATGGCTGGCGCCAGGTGCCGGTCGACGTCTCCGTGATCGGGGAAAAGGCGCAGCAGACCCGCCCCGAGATCGAGCAGATCATGATCGCCGGACCGTTGCCCGACGAGATGAGTCTCGAGGAGTTCGAGAAGAATCTCTACCTCATCCGCCGCCGCATCGAGCGCAAGGTGGTCGAGGCGCAGATCCAGGGCTTTTACATCTGTTCGCTGTCGGCGCGCTCGATCGTCTACAAGGGGCTGTTCCTTGCCGAGACGCTGTCGGTCTTCTATCCCGATCTCAAGGACGAGCGCTTCGTCAGCCGCGTCGCTATCTTCCACCAGCGCTACTCGACCAACACCTTTCCGCAATGGTGGCTGGCGCAGCCCTTCCGCACGCTCGCCCATAATGGCGAGATCAACACCATCCGCGGCAACAAGAACTGGATGAAGAGCCATGAGATCAAGATGGCCAGTCTCGCGTTCGGCGAGCATTCGGACGAGATCAAGCCGCTGATTCCGGCGGGGGCATCGGACACGGCCGCACTCGACGCCGTGTTCGAGACGATCTGCCGTTCGGGCCGCGATGCGCCTACCGCCAAGCTCATGCTCGTCCCCGAGGCGTGGCAGAACAGCCACGACATGCCCGAGCCGCAACGCGCGATGTACAGCTATTTCGGATCGGTAATGGAGCCGTGGGACGGCCCTGCCGCCCTGGCGATGACCGACGGCCGCTGGGTGGTGGCCGGCGTCGACCGCAATGCCTTGCGCCCGCTCAGGACCACGCGAACCGCCGATAATCTGCTGATCGTCGGCTCGGAAACCGGGATGGTCGTCGTGCCCGAGAGCACGATTATCGCCAAGGGCCGGATGGGTCCCGGACAGATGATCGCGATCGATCTCGAGAAGGGCCACCTCTACGACGATGCCGAGATCAAGGGCAAGATCGCCGCCGAGCATCCCTATGGCGAGTGGGTCAAGGACTTCAAGGAGTTGAAGGATCTGCCGGCGCCCGGCGGCGACATGATTCCGCGCTGGACGCGCGCCGAGCTGCTGCGCCGTCAGGTTGCCGCCGGGATGACGATGGAGGATATGGAGCTGATCCTCGCGCCCCAGGTTGAGGACGCCAAGGAGGCGGTCGGCTCGATGGGCGACGATACGCCGCTCGCGGTTATCTCGGACAGGCCAAGGCTGATCAGCCATTTCTTCCGGCAGAATTTCAGTCAGGTCACCAATCCGCCGATCGACAGTCTGCGCGAGACGCGGGTGATGAGCCTCAAGACGCGGTTCGGCAATCTCGCCAACATCCTCGACAATGAGGGGCAGCAGGCTGACGTGCTGGTGCTCGAAAGTCCGGTGCTCCATTGCCGCGACTGGCATACGCTGAAAGCCCATTTCGGCGTGCAGGCGGCCGAGATCGACTGCACCTTCGACGCGCATGGCGGCGCCGATGCGTTGCGCCAGGCAATCGCCCGCGTCCGCGCCGAAGCCGAGACCGCGGTGCGCGAGGGCAAGGCCGAGCTGTTCCTGACCGACGAGCATATCGGGCCCGACCGGGTCGGCATTGCGATGGTGCTCGCCGCCGCCGCGGTCCACACTCATCTCGTCCGCAAGGGGCTGCGCTCCTATGCGTCGGTCAACGTCCGCTCGTCCGAATGCCTCGACACGCATTACTTCGCGGTGCTGATCGGTGTCGGCGCGACCACGGTGAACGCCTACCTCACCGAGGCGGCGATACTGGATCGACATGCGCGCGGGCTGTTCGGCGATCTTGCGCTCGAGGATTGCCTCGAGCGGCACCGCAAGGCGATCGACGACGGCCTGCTCAAGATCATGTCGAAGATGGGGATCGCGGTGATCTCCAGCTATCGCGGCGGCTATAACTTCGAGGCGGTCGGCCTCAGCCGCGCGCTGGTCAACGATTTCTTTCCTGGCATGCCGGCCAAGATCTCGGGCGAGGGCTATACCTCGCTCCAGCATAACTCGGCCTTGAGGCATGAGGCCGCGTTCGACGATGTCGTCGTTTCGCTGCCGGTGGGTGGATTCTACAAGCAGCGCGCGGGCGGTGAGGCGCATGCCTATACCGCGCAGCTGATGCACCTGCTGCAGACCTCCGTCGCGACCGACAGCTATTCGACCTATCTGCAATTCTCGCGCGGGGTGCGGGATCTGCCGCCGGTCTATCTGCGCGACCTGCTCGAGTTCAACTGGGCGCGCGAGGGAATTCCGATCGATTCGGTCGAGCCGATCACCGAAATCCGCAAGCGTTTCGTGACGCCGGGCATGTCGTTGGGCGCGCTGAGCCCCGAGGCGCATGAGACGCTGGCGATCGCGATGAACCGGATCGGTGCCAAGGCGGTGTCGGGCGAGGGCGGCGAGGACAAGAGCCGCTACACTCCTTACGAAAACGGCGACAACGCCAATTCGGTGATCAAGCAGGTGGCCTCTGGCCGCTTCGGCGTCACCGCTGAATATCTCGGCGCCGCCGAGGAACTCGAGATCAAGGTCGCGCAGGGCGCCAAGCCTGGCGAGGGCGGTCAGCTGCCCGGTTTCAAGGTCACCGAGATGATCGCGAGGCTCAGGCATTCGACGCCGGGCGTGATGCTGATCTCGCCGCCGCCACATCACGATATCTATTCGATCGAGGACCTGGCGCAGCTTATCTACGATCTCAAGCAGATAAACCCGCGCGCGCGGGTCTGCGTCAAACTGGTCAGTTCGGCGGGCATCGGTACCGTGGCGGCGGGCGTCGCCAAGGCGCATGCCGACGTGATCCTCGTCGCCGGCCATGTCGGCGGCACCGGCGCAAGCCCTCAGACGTCGGTAAAATATGCCGGTACGCCGTGGGAAATGGGTCTCAGCGAGACCAACCAGGTGCTGACCCTCAACGGTCTGCGGCACCGCGTTAAGCTACGAACCGATGGCGGCCTGAAGACGGGGCGCGACATCGTCATCGCCGCGATCCTGGGTGCGGAGGAGTTCGGTATCGGCACGCTGAGCCTCGTTGCCATGGGCTGTATCATGGTACGGCAGTGCCATTCTAACACCTGCCCGGTCGGCGTCTGCACACAGGATGAGGGCCTGCGGCGCAAATTCGTCGGCACGCCCGAAAAAGTCATCAATCTAATGACCTTTATCGCCGAGGAGGTGCGCGAGATCCTCGCCAAGCTGGGCGTGCGCTCGCTGGACGATATCATCGGCCGCACCGAGCTGCTTCGCCAGGTCAGCCGCGGCGCTGAGCATCTCGACGACCTCGATCTGAACCCGGTGCTCGCCAAGGTCGACGCGCCCGAGGAGAAGCGGCGTTTCAACATCGCGACGTTCCGCAACGAGGTCCCCGACAGCCTCGACGCGCAGATGATCGAGGATGCCAAGGCGGTGTTCGACCGGCGCGAGAAGATGCAACTGACTTATACAGTGCGAAACACCCATCGCGCGGTCGGCACGCGCTTCTCGGCCGAGATCACCAAGCGCTTCGGCATGTCGTCGCTCGCCGACGGCCATGTGCACATCCGGCTTCGCGGCAGCGCGGGCCAGTCGCTCGGCGCCTTCGGGGTCAAGGGTATCACCCTCGAGGTATTCGGCGACGCCAATGATTATGTCGGCAAGGGTCTGTCGGGCGCGATCATCGCGGTCCGGCCGATGGTGTCCTCGCCGCTCGAGACCAAGTCGAACACGATCATCGGCAACACCGTCCTCTACGGCGCCACCGCGGGCAAGCTGTTCGCGGCGGGGCAGGCGGGGGAGCGCTTCGCCGTCCGCAACTCGGGCGCGACCGTCGTCGTGGAAGGCTGCGGCGCCAATGGCTGCGAGTATATGACCGGCGGCGTCGCCGTGATCCTCGGCCAGGTCGGCGAGAATTTCGGCGCGGGGATGACCGGCGGCATGGCCTTCGTGCTCGACGAGCATGGCGATTTCGAACGCCGTGCCAATCCCCAGAGCATTGTGTGGCAGCGCTTCGCCTCGCACCGCTGGGAAATGCGCTGCAAGGCGCTGATCGCCGAGCATGCCGAGCGCACTGACAGCAAATGGGCCCACAGCGTCCTCGACGACTGGGACCGCTGGCGGATGTGCATGTGGCAGGTCTGCCCCAAGGAAATGATCGACCGGCTGGAATATCCGCTCAGCGATCCGGAAAATGAGGTGGCGGCGGCGGAGTAGGGCGAAATCTCCCCTAGCCTAGGGGAGGAGGGGCGGGAACGCGATTTCTTGGGACTAATTCACTTCGCCCTGCTGACATATTTGTCCTGTACCGATAGGCTGCGCCGCGATGTGGCAGCTTTATCAATTCCCCCTTTGTCCCTTTTCCCGCAAGATACGCCTGCAGATGGAGGAGAAGGGCATTGCCTATGATCTGGTTCGCGAGTCGCCCTGGCTGAGGCGCGACGAGTTCCTCGATCTCAATCCGGTGGGGCAGACGCCGGTATTGGTCGATCCAGGCAGCGGCACCGCGCTGATCCACAGCTGTGCGATTTCCGAATATCTCGAGGAGACTGTCGAACCGGTGCCAATGATCCCCGGCAATGCCGCGGCGCGGGGCGAGATAAGGCGGCTGGTCGCCTATTTCGACGAGAAATTCTACGGTGACGTGGTCGGTCCGCTGCTCTACGAGCGCGCGCTCAAAAGGATCGTTCATCGCGCGCCTCCGGATGCGGGAATTCTTCGACAAGCCATGAAAGCAGTCAACGATCATCTTGATTATGTTGACTATCTCGTGGGGAATCGCCGCTGGATCGGCGGTCCGCTGCTGAGTCTCGCCGACCTCGCTTGCGCCGCGCATATCTCCGTCGCGGACTATCTCGGCGGGATCGACTGGCGCGGCCATGAGGAGACCAGGCAATGGTATTCAGGAATGAAGTCGCGCCGCTCGCTGCGCGCGCTGCTCGCCGAACGAATGGAACTGGTCAGCCCGCCCGAACATTATGAGAAGCCGGATTTCTAGCGGTCTGCTGTGAGCCTGCGCGTAGAATGGGCACGCCGGTGCATCCGATCCGGCCACATCTTGACTACCGTAGCGTATACCCTGGTGGCCATTCATTGACTTTCGATCCACTGCTACTGTTGCCGGGGGGGGGTGACGATGATTGAGTCTGATCTCTCCCAGCGCATATCGCTGCCATCCAGCCCAAGCTTCTACAGGGCACGTCCCCAGCCGAATCGCTTGGAGATCATGGAGCGGATGCTCCCCACCGCCGTATATGTGGTGAATCCGGACCACGGCTTGCAATATATGCTAGAATGGCTCATATGCCGTCCCGCGTCGATGCTGTCCTGCAGCATTTGGCCGATGAGCAGCGTGATCTCCTGTCCGTTCCAAGGGGCAGGCCGGCTCGGGCCC
>CAMLSA010000064.1 GCA_946482655.1 uncultured Sphingomonas sp.
TGTAGGGCAGCGCCTTGTCGCCGCCGATATCGACCGTGCGGAAGATCACCGGGCGATCGCCGGCTGTGTCTAGCACTTCCTTGTAGAGCCGCTGCTGGCGCTCGCGCTGGGGCAAGGTCGCCGAGACGAGGAACTGGAACTCGGTGCGGAACAGGCCAACGCCGTCGGCGCCGGTGACGTCGAGCGCGGCCATGTCGTCGCGCAGGCCGGCATTGACCATCAGCTCGATCCGGAGTCCGTCCTTGGTCTGGGCGGGCAGGTCCCGCATCGCAGCGAACTCGGCGCGCCGCTTCTGCCCCACCACCATTTTCGCCTCGAACGCCTCCTCGATCGGGGCGCTCGGACGGACAACCAACGAACCCATCGTTCCGTCGAGCAGCAGCAGATCGCCATCAGCGATCATGCGGCGGACATCCTTGACCCTGCCGAGCACCGGCACGCCCATCGCCCGGGCGACGATGGTGACGTGGGCGGTGAGCGATCCTTCTTCGAGCACCACGCCCTTAAGGCGCCGGCGATCATATTCGAGCAGTTCGGCCGGGCCGAGATTACGCGCGATCAGGATCGAATCCTGCCGCAGACCCAGCTGCGCCGCAGTGCCGAGCTGTCCCGACACGATGCGCAGCAGCCGGTTCGACAGGTCCTCGAGATCGTGCATGCGATCGGCGAGCAGCGGATCGCCGATCTCACGCATACGCATCCGAGTACGTTGCTGAACGCGCTCGATCGCCGCCTCGGCGGTAAGGCCGCTGTCGATCGCTTCGTTGATGCGACGGATCCAACCTTCGTCATAGGCGAACATCTTGTACATCGCGAGGACGTCCTGATGCTCGCCCGCGGCGCCGAAGTCGGCCTCCCTGGTCATCCGATCGATCTGGTCGCGCATCTTGGCAAAGGCCGAGATCACCCGGTGCCGTTCGACCTCGACATCCTCCGCGACGGTATGCTCGATCTCGATGCGTGGCTGGTGATAGACCGCCCTGCCCCGCGCCATCCCCTCGACCAGCTTGAGGCCGGCGAGACGCACCGACGCGGTGTCGCGGATGCCCTTGGCGCCGGGGCCGCTCTCGTCGATCAGGCCGGCGCCGGCGATCAGCTCGGCGAGCACCATCGCGACGGTCTGCAGCGCTTCGACCTCGACATCGTCGAACTTGCGCTGCTCGCGATGCTGAACGGCGAGCACGCCGACCGACCGCTCGCGCCGCACGATCGGGACACCCGCGAAACTGTGGAACAGCTCTTCGCCGGTCTCGGGCTTGTAGGCGAAATCGGGATGGCTGGTCGCCTCGTCGAGGTTGAGTGTCTCGACATCCTCCGCGATGGTACCGACGAGGCCCTCGCCCAGCGACAATTTGGTAACATGGACGGCTTCCTGCTTGAGGCCGCGGGTGGCGAACAGCTCGAGCACCCCGTCGCGCAGCAGATAGATCGAGCAGACCTCGGTATCGAGCGCCTCACCGATGATCTGGACGACCTGATTGAGCTTGGTCTGCGCAGCCGACCGCGATGCCATCACGTCGTGCAGACGTGTCAGGATTTCACGCGCGGCGGAGGTTGCGGTCAGCGGTGCCATGCGTGCGCGCTAACAGAAAGCGGGGGCGGTTTCCAATGAGAGTCTTTGGTTTGGTCCCTCAATCGCCAGTGCGAGCAGGTCAGCGGACTGCCGGGGGCATTCCGCCGCCGTCGCCTGAACAAGCTATGCCGTCCTGCGCTCCAGCGCCGCCGCGGCCTCGTCGAGCAACGCCGCGACGATGTCGGCCAGCGGCTCTTCCTTGGTGACCATGCCAACCGATTGACCAGCCATCAGGGAACCATGCTCGACGTCGCCTTCGATCACCGCGCGGCGGAGCGCGCCGGCCCAATAATGCTCGATCTGGAGCTGGGCTTCGAGCATCTCGATCTTGCCCTCGTCAAGGAGCTGGGCGACCTCGCGCTGCTTGGCGGTGAACAGTTCGCTCGATGCGTTCTTGAGCGCGCGGACCGGGATCACGGGCAGGCGCGGATCGAGCTGGACGCTGGCGACGGCATCGCGGGCCGAGGCGCGGATGAAGGCCTTCTTGAAATTGGGATGAGCGATCGATTCATGCGCGCAGACGAAGCGCGTACCGAGCTGGACCCCAGCCGCGCCCATCTCGAGATAGCCCGCGATCAGCTCGCCGCGGCCGATGCCGCCGGCGACGAAGACGGGGATCTGCTCGGCGACGGCCGGCAGTATTTCCTGCGCCAGCACCGAAGTCGAGACCGGGCCGATGTGACCGCCGGCTTCCATGCCCTCGACCACAAGCGCGTCCACTCCCGAGCGGATCAGCTTCTTTGCGAGCGCGAGCGCGGGGGCGAAACAGACCAGCTTGGCGCCCGAACCCCTGATCTTCTCGATCGCGCCCCCGGGCGGCAAACCGCCCGCGAGCACGACATGGCCGACACCATGGCTGGCGCAGACATCGATCAGCGCATCGAGATCGGGATGCATGGTGATGAGGTTGACGCCGAACGGCTTTGAGGTGAGCGCCTTGGTCCCGCCGATCTCGGCATCGAGCAGGGCGGGCGTCATTGCCCCGCAGGCGATCACGCCGAAACAGCCGGCGTTCGACATTGCCGCGACGAGATTGCGCTCGGACACCCAACTCATGGCGCCGCCGAGGATCGCATATTCGCTGCCGAAGAAGGCGGCGCCCCGCGCCATCAAATTGGTCAGGCGCTTATGTCTAGACATTATCGATCCTCGATCGTCACTCCGGCGAAAGCCGGAATCTCGGTGCCGTCAGCCGCAGGGAACGAAGCGAGATTCCGGCTCTCGCCGGAATGACGAGACAAGGTCAAGCGGCGTCCTCCGCGTCGAGGCCGTAAGCAGTGTGGAGCACCCGGACCGCAAGCTCGGTGTAATCCTCGTGGATCAGCACCGAGACCTTGATCTCCGAAGTGGTGATCGCGAGCACGTTGATCTGGCGACCGGCCAGCGCCGAGAACATCTTGGCGGCGACGCCTGCATGGCTGCGCATGCCGACCCCAACCACCGAGATCTTGGCGACGTTGGTGTCGTGGATCAGCCGCTCATAGCCGATCGTGCCCCGCTCGCGCTCGAGCACGTCGAGCGATCGAGCGAGCTCGGCCGACGGCACTGTGAAGGTCACGTCGGTGGAGCCGGTATCATGCGCGACGTTCTGGACGATCATGTCGACGTTGATGTTGGCGTCGGCCAAGGGCGAGAAGATCGAGGCGACCGCGCCCGGACGATCGGGCACCTCGATCAGCGTGACCTTGGTCTCGTTCTTGTCATAGGCGATGCCGGTGATGAGCTGACGTTCCATGGCACTTCCTTCAAGTTCTTCCTCGCCGACGATCATCGTGCCGGGGGTGGGGTCATCGGTCGGCTCGTCGAAGGAGGAGAGCACCTGGACACGAACCTTCTCCTTCATCGCCAGGCCCACCGATCGGGTTTGCAGCACCTTGGCCCCAACGGATGCGAGCTCGAGCATCTCTTCATAGGTGACCTTGGCAAGCTTGCGCGCCTTGGGCACGATTCGCGGGTCGGTCGTGTAGACGCCATCGACGTCGGTGTAGATGTCGCAGCGGTCGGCCTTCATCGCCGCCGCCACGGCCACCGCCGAGGTATCCGATCCGCCGCGCCCCAGCGTGGTGACGCGCTCGTCCCCGGTCAGCCCCTGAAAACCGGGAATCACCGCGACCTCGCCGGAGGCCATGGCCTGGCCGATCGCGTCGGAATTGATCTGCTCGATCCGCGCCGAGGCATGCGCGCCGCTGGTTCGGATGGGGAGCTGCCAGCCCATCCAGCTGCGCGCCTTGACGCCGAGCGACTGGAGCACGATCGCGAGCAATCCGCTCGTCACCTGCTCGCCCGATGACACCACGACATCATACTCGCGCGGATCATAGAGCGGGGAGGCCTCGCGACAGAAGTTGACCAGCCGGTCGGTCTCGCCTGACATCGCCGAAACGACCACCGCCACCTCGTTGCCAAGCTCGACCTCATGCTTGACGCGATTCGCGACGTTGCGAATCCGCTCGATCCCCGCCATCGAGGTTCCGCCGAACTTCATAACGATGCGAGCCATAAGAAAGCGTCTGTCCCATGAGGCCGACAAGCCGGAAAAGCCCTTGGGTCCAAGGGCGCCGCCCTGATAGAGAGGGGGCGCAATGAACGCAAGCGCACAACAATCGGGCTCGATCGTCGCGGAAGAAGCCGCGCATTTCGGAAAGCTCGCGGCGGACTGGTGGGATCCGAAGGGATCCTCCGCGATGCTCCACAAGCTCAATCCTCCTCGGCTGCGCCATATCCGCGCGACCGTCGACGAATATTGGGGCCTAGACCCCGAGGCGCTCAGGCCGCTGACGGGCCGGCGGGCGGCCGATATCGGCTGCGGCGCTGGGCTGCTGGCCGAGCCGCTCGCGCGATTGGGCGCCAGAGTGACCGCGATCGACGCGGCGCCGGAGAATATCGCGGTAGCCAGAGAGCACGCCGCCAAACAGGGCCTTGCGATCCACTATAGGGTCGGCGGGGTCGAAGCGCTAACCGGTGAGCAGTTCGATCTGGTTACCTCGATGGAGGTGATCGAGCATGTCGCCGATCCGGCGGCGTTCGTGGCCGGGCTGGCCCGTCTGCTCGCGCCGGATGGGATCATGATTCTGTCCACTCCCAACCGGACGCCGCTATCCCGCCTCGCGTTGATCCACCTCGGCGAGGGGCTGGGCATGGTGCCCAAGGGCACCCACGACTGGCAGAAATTCCTGACGCCGGAGGAATTGACCACCTATATCGAGGCGGCCGGCTTGCGGGTGATCGACCGCCGGGGACTAAGCTTTTCGCCGGCCTCGGGTTTCCACCTGAGCGACAATCTGGCACTCGACTATCTCCTGAACGCGGTGCGATGATGCACGAACCTTTGTACTGGCCACTCCAGACAATGATCGGCTATCCCGCATCAGATCCTCGATGAGAGCGATGGAGCCACCGATCTGGCGAAGGCCTGGGGCGATACCCAGAGGACAAGAATGACTCGTTGGCCGTTGGCGATCCTCGCCGGCCGCACCTGAAGGAGCATCATGTATCCCGCCATTCCCGCCGCGACCCTGATCCTGCTGCGTGACCGCCCTGGCGCCGCACCCGAAATCCCCATGGTCGGGAGGGGCGCCCACCTCGCCTTCGCGGCCAGCCGGATGGTATTTCCCGGGGGTCGGGTCGACGATGACGACCGGCTGATCGCTGGACGGCCGGAGCTGTTGGTCGAGGGCCTCGATGTCGAGCCCGAGGACATCGCCCACCGCGTTACGGCGGTACGCGAAACCATCGAGGAGATCGGCCTGGCCCCGGCGATCGAAGGAATCGACTCCGTCGACCAGATCGCCGCCATCCGGGCCGCGCTGCACGGCGGCGAGCCGCTCAGCCTTATCCTCGAACGGCACCGGCTGCGATTGGACCCGCGCCTGCTCCACCCGTTCGCGCGCTGGCGCCCCGACCATGAACTGCAGCGGCGGTTCGATACGCGCTTCTACATCGCCCGCGCACCCGCGCTGGGCGAGGCGGTGGCTGACGGCACCGAGAGCAGCCATTGCATATGGGCCACCGCCGCGGAGCATCTGGCCACGGCCAAGATGATCTTCCCGACGATCCGCAATCTCGAACGGATCGGGCTGGTCCCGGATTTCGACGGCGCGCTGGAACTCGCCCGCCGCTATCCAATGGACATCATCACGCCTTGGATCGAGGAGCGCGACGGCGATCGCTGGCTCCATATCCCCGACAATCTGGGATATCCGGTGATCTGTCAGCTTCTCGCTGAAGTCGAGCGCGATGCCAATCCCACCAAGCCCTCCAGCACCCGTGAACCGGGATAGGCGACATAGATGGTGCTGCCGGACGCGATCTCGATCTCGGCCGCCCCCTCCAAGATGATCGCGTCGCCCAGTGCGGCAGGCTCACCGTCGATCGCGGCGCACCCCTCGACCGGCAGGATCCAGATGGTGGCGCTTCCCGGCGCAATCGTGAAATGGGCCGTCATCGTCCAGCGCTCGAGCACGAATTTTCGTCCTTCCGCGAAGATCGTACGGCCCGGCGAAATCTCGCGGGGCGGGGCGTTGCCGACGAACGGACCGAACTCGGACACCTCCAGCGCCTCGTCTAGATGCAGCTCGCGGCTCGAGCCGTAATCGTAGAAGCGATAGGTCAGATCGAGATTCTGCTGGACCTCGACGACCCGCAACCCCTTGCCGATAGCGTGGATCGTCCCCGCCGGCGAGTAGATCACCTCGCCGGCGCTGACCGGCTTCCAGTAGAGCTTGTGCTCGATCGAACCATCGAGTGCGGCAGCGCGCACCACCTCGGCATCCATCGGCTCGGTGAGGCCCAACGCAATTTTCGAGTCCGGCTCGGCCGATAGGATGATCCAGGCCTCGTCCTTGCCACGCGCGAAGCCCAATGTGCGGGCGGTGGCGTCGTCAGGATGCACCTGCACCGACAGTCGCTCGCTGGTGAACAGATATTTCACGAGCAGTTCGCGCGGCTTTCCGGTTGGATCGTCGTACCATATCTCGCCGACCGGCGGCTTGTCCGCCGGCTGATCGTCGAACAGAGGCGCGAGGTCGTGGCGGCCCCACGGCTTCTCGACACGGTGATTGGTAAGCTTGACGGCCGGCAATCCAGTTCTCCCGCTGCCCTTCAAAAAGCAAAGGCGGGAGCCTTGTTCCGCAGAGCTGGCGGAAAAGCTAGTGGTCGCCGGGCGTTGCCTCAGTTCGGCAGGCGGACTTCGACCTTGTCCACCCATTCCGGAAAGAAGACCGGCTCACGGTTCGACCAGCCCGGCGCGGTAGCCGCGGCTTCGCTGATCGACTGGAGCAGGATGCGCCTTTTCTCGGGATGGAGGTGGGGCAGAGCCGCCGCCGCGCAGAAGGCGCCCGGCAGCCACGGCCGGACATGAGCACCGATCAACCGCTCATATAGGAAGCGATAGGCGCCGAAGCTATTGAGCCGGTCCTGTCCGAGATCGAAGGCCGAGATGGTGATGAGCGGAGCGAGGAAGGGCTCGATCGCGTCGAGCCCGCTGTCGTCGGGCACCAGATCGCGGATATGCTCGAGGCGGTTGTAGATGCGCGCCTGGGCCATGATGCTGGCGGACTCGATGACGTCGCGCGACCAGCGCGCCAGCGCGTCCTCGCGGCCAAGCCCGACATCGAGCGATCTGCGGATATAGCGTTGCGTCGAGGCCGGGAAGCTGGCGAACTCTTTCATTTCCGCCAGTGTCATCGCGCCGTCCGCAGGTCTCATATGCGTACCCATACAAACCCCCTTCATGGAAGCCTCGAATGGGACCATACGTCCAATATGGTTTATGGACGCTTAAGCCCGTGTAAGGCCTCTGTACAGGAACGGATCATTTTTCTTGCTGCGTTGCAACAAACAAAATTTGTCATCGTTCCCTAAAATGCAATAATCTGTGGATAAAATTCCTTTGGGCGCGCGGCAAAAGGGTCTCCAGCGCGCGGCCGGAAGCCGCGCGCTGAAAACGACCTATTCCTTGCCCTTCATCCGGGCCTTCTCCGCCTCCTCGTCATAACCGGAGGAAGGCGCGGGATCCTTGCCCTTGCCGGGCTGCGTATTGGACGGCGCATCCGAGGTGGGGAAGGTCTCGTCGAGTGCGACGTCGAGCTTGGCATCCTCATCGCTCGGGTTGCGGGCCAGCTTGGCATCATCGGAAGCGTCATGCGCGGTCCGAATGTGCGGAGTGCCCGGCTTGTTGTCGGTCAGCGCATCGGTGGTCATGGCCTTGCTCCTTCGCCTATCAGTGTCAACCAACGTCCGGCGACGAGCGCTGTTCCGGTCGCCGGGACCTGCTAGAAAGCTGAACTTTCGATGAACGTCATCGGCGGTTCGACCAACGCCACGGGGGAGCGGAAGCATACTTACATCGGTGAACATATATAGGGGCCATGACATTGAACAATGATGGCGCGCGCGGCTCCACCGTAAGTCCGCGCGTGGCGCTGTTATCGATCCTGTGCTTCTGGCTTGTCTATTTCGCTGTCGCGACGGTCAGGTCGCTGATGCTGGATTTCGGCCACCAGGCGGAAATGCTGGCGGCGCGCGCCTTCGTCACCGCCGGATCGATGGTGGCGACCTATATCGTCTATCTCGCGATGCGGCCGCTCGCGGGAAAATCGCTGGCCGTCAATGTGACCGCGGTCGCGCTGCTCGCGGCCCCGGCGGCGATCGCCTACAGCTCGATGAACTGGATGGCGTTCCAACAGGTCGACCGGCGGATCGAGCTCGAACGTCAGCGTGAACTCGAGAGCCGAAAAGCAGTGATCGGCGAACCGGCCATCGCCGAAGCGCGCGAACAGGCGCTCGACGCGATCGCCGACGCGCATCAGGCGATCCGGGAGGCCGCCAAGCAGGCCAAGGCGGCCGCCGAAGCCAGGGCCGAGGCGCAGCGCGAAGCCGCCGCAGCGCGACGGCAAGTGGAGAGGGAAATCGCCGAAATCCAGCGCGACAGGGCCGAGGCGCAGCGCGACGGGGCCCAAGATGGGGCGGATGCGATGCGCGAAGCCGAACAGGCGAGGCGCGACGCGATGCGCGACGCCTATCAGGCGCAGCGGGAAGCCTACCAGGCCCAGCGCGAAGCTTATCGCGAGGCCTCCGCGAGCTATAGGGAAAGCGTGGAAGAGGCCCGCCAAGCCGCCGAAGAGGCCAAGCGGCACGGCGTCAACATCGATCTAGACAGCATATTGTCGAGCATCCCCGCGCCGCCGGCACCTCCCGTCCCTCCGGCACCGCCGGTGCCGAACCCGATCAGGCCCGAGCGGCCCGCGAAGCCCGCCTCCGCGCCGCCCGCGCCCGTCGCGACGCCGGCCGTCTCGATCCCGCCCCCGCCGCCCATCGTGATCCCGGCGCCGCCGAAAATCGCCGAGCCCACGCCCGGCACGGTCTCGATCCAGGTCGGCCAGCCCGCCTATTCGCACAAGGAAAAGGATCTGACCGTCGTCGGTCAGATCGCCGACCAGGCGCTCAACGGCTATTTCTTCTTCGCCGCGTGGGGCGCGCTGTTCCTGGCGCTGTCCTATGCCGCCGCGGTCCGCGCCGCCGAGCGCGAGGCGGCGGGCTATCGCGCCGCCGCGCGCGACGCGGAACTCCGCGCCTTGCGCTATCAGGTCAATCCGCACTTCCTGTTCAACACGCTCAATTCGCTGTCGACGCTGATCCTCAAGGGCCAGCGGGACGAAGCCGAAACGATGATCCTGAACCTGTCCACCTTCTTCCGGACCAGCCTCACGGCCGATCCGACCGAAGATGTGGTGCTGTCCGAAGAGATCAGGCTGCAGCGCCTCTATCTCGACATCGAGGCGGTGCGCTTTCCCGAACGACTCATCGTCGAGATCAACGTGCCGGCCGCACTGGAGAATGCCCGCGTGCCCTGCCTGATCCTCCAGCCGCTGGTCGAAAACGCGATCAAATACGGCGTATCTCGCGCCAAACGGCCGGTGACGATCAAGATCAGCGCGCGCGAGGATTCGCATGGGCTGGTGCTCAGCGTCGAGGACGACGGCGCGCCGCTCGGCGACGACGAGAAGCTGCACGGCGCGGGCGTCGGCCTCAAGAACGTCACCGATCGGCTGAAGGCGCGGTTCGGAGACGAGGCCGCGTGCCGCTACGGGCGGCTCGCCAATGGTGGTTTTGGCGTGATGCTTTTCATGCCATTGATCAGGAATGGCGCCTGATTCACCGATAAGGACCCTGATCGTCGACGACGAGCCGCTCGCGATCGAGCGGCTCCAGATCCTGTGCGCGCGCGAGCCGATGATCGACCTGGTCGGCACCGCCTCCGACGGCGAGGCGGCGCTGCGGCTGATCGAGGCGCTCGAACCCGAGATGATGCTACTCGACATTGCGATGCCGGGGCTCGACGGGATCGGCGTCGCCAAGGCGATCGAACGGCTCGACAAACGGCCGGCGATCGTCTTCTGCACCGCGTTCGATCAATATGCGGTCGCCGCGTTCGACCTGGCGGCGACCGACTATCTGCTCAAGCCCGTGGCGCAGGAGCGGCTCGGCCGGGCCGTGACCCGGGTGATCGAACGGCGGCGCGGGCCGGCCGAGGAAGCCCCGGCGTCGGGCTATTCACAGGAATTCTGGGTGCCGCACCGTTCCGAGATGATCCGGATCGCCGCGCAGGATATCGACCGGATCGAAGCCGAGCGGGACTATATGCGCCTTCATGTCGGCGCGCGCAGCTTCCTGCTCCACCAGACGATCACCGAGCTCGAACGGCGGCTCGACCCCGCCCGGTTCATCCGGCTCCACCGCTCGACGATCGTCCGCCGCGACCGCATATCGCGGCTGAGCCATGACGGCATGGGGGTGTGGCACGCGGTGCTCGCCGACGAGGAGCGGATCCGGATCGGGCGGACCTATCTGCCGGCGGCGCGGACGCTGATGGGTCGGTAGATCCGCCGCCCTCCCGACCCGCCCGCCGGCCGACAGGCGGTAGCCCAGCGCCGTCATTACCCTGGTCAGCGTCTCGAGCGTCGGATTGCCGCCCTTGCCGAGCGCGCGATAGAGCTGCTGGCGCTTCATGCCCGTCGCGGCCGCCAGCCCGGACATGCCCCGCACCCGCGCGACGAGACCCAGCGCGGCGGCGATCGTGCCCGCATGGCCGGTCGCCAGCGCGTCGTTGAGCAACGATTCCCGCGCCTCCTCGCTTTCGTGGAAGGAGGCGAGGTCCATGCGAGAAGGTTCGGGCGCTATCGTCTCGATCCGACGAGATGCCGGCGAAACGTCAACATGGAAGTGACATTTTCCCGGGTGCATGGGGTTGTTCGCTCGATTTTTTATTTTTCGCTCCTGGCTGTTTCCCGACGCGGGCCGCACGCCCGGTTTCGCGGCTTGACGTAGTGGGAACGGGGTAAAAGTGGCGATTATGCACAAGACATACCACGCCAAAGGAGAACAAAATGAGCACTGAAAAAACCCCGCTCGAAATCCGGATAACCGAAGCAATGCTCAAGGTCGCCGGATTTCAGATAGCCACATGGGACTCGCGATTCAGCGACGACATCGACGCGGCGGAGCGCGTGCTTGAACTGGCGCTCGAAGCTGGCGGCTATACGGTGGTCTTCGTGGACTGAGCATCCATCAACGTGACCGTGTGCTGGCAGAACAGAGCGAACAACACGCGCATCGGCGCTCCGTAGAGGTCGCTATCCGGTATGATCTTGTCGCACGCCTGCGCTACGGCGGGATGGCTGAAATCGAGCGGCAAGGCGCGATGCGCAAAGGCGTTTCGCACCTTCCGCACAAGGTCCAGCCGCCCCTCGATGCTGCGGTCGTATATTCCTAGAGCATAGGCGAACTTGATCCGGGCATTGAACGTCTTGAAGGGCGCGTTGTCGCCATCCAGCCACTTCTCCACCTGATCTATGTCTGACAGCCTTGCGACCAGCGCATCGCGGAGCTTAATCTCGACGAGCGAGGCGGCCATCGTCGCCGCGCCCCTGTCTGATTCCGCCTCCGCGTAGCTGAGGAAATTCGCCAGATCATCCGGCGTCGGGCGCTCCTTCCCCAAATCCTCCAGCTTCACGGCTTTTACGCCGCGCTTGGAGTCGTGTATGGTCCTGTCCTTGTCAGGCGACGGCCCGCCCGTTCCCAGCGCGGTTTGTACAGGACTGTTCTTATGCCTACCGGCCATGCGCCCCCTCCCGACTCGCCCCGTAACGAAGAGGACATTGCGCGCGAGCGTGACGCGGTAGTCAAGCGTATGCTGGCGACACCCCCGCAACCGCGCCAACCGGCGAAGAAGCGGGGCTGACTACAAGGCGTCGAGCCAGTTCCACCCTATGTGGAACAGGAAGCCGACCACCATCACCAGCACGCACGCAACCACGCCTAGAAACACGCCTGTCATACAGCCAGCATCATGGTCCATTGCCGACTCCCGACTCACGCCGGGAGAGTGCCACATAGTTTCCTGACTTGCAAAACGGTGGGGAACCTGAATTTGATAGGTTCCCACCCGGCGCAGGCATCGGGACGGCAAAGAGCGATCAGGGAATATCAGGATGGCCGAGCGCACCGCTTTCGACACCGCCATGTACTCTCTGTCTTGCCCTGAGTGCGGCAAGGATAACCAGCAACGCCTCGCTAAGCTGATATCGTGCGACACGACGCCCTGTGTCTATTGCGGGCACCTCATCGACCTTACAGATGACAGCCGACGCGCCAGCCTCGCTCAGGAGGCGGAGATATTCAAAAAGATCAAATGCACAGACCCGCGATAGCTCGTAAAGTTCGAGGAGATCGTCTGTCGTCGTTCCGTTGTCGTGGTCAAAATCATTAGGCACCGCAAATCCTTTCGCGTAGAATGCTCCACGCGAAAGGGGGCCTACTCCTCGACCACCCGGCGCAGTCGCTTCACCACAAGGGGACGGCGCTTCGGTTTCTTTGGCGGAGGGAACTTGTCCGTCCGCCACCGCTGGTCACGCGGTTTCTTTCCGGGGGCCTTAGCTGGCGTGTCCCCGGTCAGCTTGTTGGTAAGTCAGCCTCTTGCCGACCGCGCCCTGAACGGCACGATTGGCGCGAGCCGCATCATTGATCCCGAGCGCGGTGCGGTTGCTGTACCTGAAATCGAACTCCGCCAGATAGCGGTGCAAGTGCTGCTCTCCGCAATGCTGGTACACGCCCTTCATGCCCCTCTTGAAAATGCTGAAGCTGCCTTCCACCGTGTTCGTGAAGCAGTCGCCCTTGCGGTACTGATCGCGCGAATGGTCGACGCTCTGATGGTCGGCGAAGAACTTGCCGACGTAGCGATAGAGCCGCGCGCCATCGGTCATGAGCGTGGCTTCCTTCGCGATGTTGGCGCGGCAGATCGGCTCGACATAGGTGCTGATCATCTGGTCGAAAGTGAAGGAGCGGAGCTGCCCGCTGTTGCGATCGACAAGGCTGATGATCTTCATCTTGTGCGCCCCGCTCGCCTTCACGTCGTGACCCTTGAGCCGACCGATATAGGTCTCATCGACCTCGACCGCGCCGCCGTCAGAGCCGAACGGCGTATCAAGCTCGCCCTGGCGCATGGCTTCCCTGATCCGGTGCGCCATGAACCACGCCGTCCGGTACGATCCAAAGCCGAGCATCCTGAAAAGCTGATGGGCTGACAGGCCCTTCTTGCTGCTCACCATCAGGTGCGTCGCCAGCAGCCACTTGTGCAGCGGTATCTTGCTGCCCTCATAGACCGTGCCCATCGTCGCGGTGAACGGCTTGCGGCATGCGCGGCACTTGTACAGGCCGGGGCGCGTGGTCTTGCCCTGCATCAGCGTCGACTCGCCGATCACGCCACAATGCGGGCAGATACGGCCATCGGGCCAGCGCAGCGCCTCGAAATGAGCGCGGGCGGCCTCTTCGTTCGTGAAGATCGGATCGGTGAGATTTGTCATGCGATTCTAATGGCATGATTCGCGTGGTATGTAAAGTGCATAATCGCCGTAAAAGTTCAAGAACATATGAAGAACAAAAGCTCGCACCGGCTGACCGCTCGTCGTTATGGGCTGGATATCCAGGACAGCGAAAATCGAACCTCCTGCGGAACACGCTTGCGAGGCCGCGCGGTCTCGCAGTTCGGCCGAGCTGCTCCCCGCCCCTACAGCGCCGCCAACACCGCATCCCCCATTTGTGTCGTCGTCAGGCCGCCCCCCAAATCCGCCGTCCGCGCGCCGCTCTCCAGCGCCTTCCCCACCGCCTTCTCGATCCGGTCGGCCTCGGCCGCCATGCCGAGCGAGTAGCGCAGCATCATCGCGGCCGACAGGATCGTCGCGAGCGGATTGGCCTTGCCCTGGCCGGCGATGTCGGGGGCCGAGCCGTGGATCGGTTCGTAGAGGCCCTTCCGGTCGGCGTCGAGCGAGGCCGAGGGGAGCATGCCGATCGATCCGGCGCACATCGAGGCCTGATCCGACAATATGTCGCCAAACAGATTGCCGGTGACGATGACGTCGAACTGGCCCGGATTGCGCACCAGCTGCATCGCGGCATTGTCGACATACATGTGGCTCAGCTCGATATCGGGATATTCGGCCGAGACCTCGATCACGACGTCGCGCCAGAGCTGCGAGGTTTCGAGGACGTTGGCCTTGTCGACCGAGCAGAGCTTGCCGCGGCGGGCGCGCGCGGTTTCGAAGCCGACCCGGGCGATGCGGGCCACCTCATCCTCGTCATAGGACATGACGTCATAGCCTTCGCGCCGGCCCGAGGCGGTCTTGCGTATTCCCTTCTCGCCGAAATAGACGTCGCCGTTAAGCTCGCGGACGATCACCATGTCGATCTTGCCGGCCACTTCCGGGCGCAGCGCCGAGGCGTCGGCCAGTTCCTTGAACAAGGTGGCGGGGCGGAGGTTGGCGAACAGGGTCAGCTCCTTGCGCAGGCCGAGGATCGCCTGTTCGGGGCGCAGCGCGCGTTCGAGGCGGTCGCAATCGGGATCGCCGACCGCGCCGAAAAGGATCGCTTCGGCGCGCCTGGCGATGTCGAGGGTCGCGGCGGGAAAGGGGTGCCCGCCGTCCTTGTAGGCCGCGCCGCCGACAAGGCCGATCTCATATTCGAGCCGGTCGCCGCAGACGACTTCGAGCACGCGCACCGCTTCCGCGACGACTTCAGGGCCGATGCCGTCTCCCGGCAACAATGCAACCAGCATATCCCATCCTTCTTCTGAATCGCTGCGCGCTGCCCTGCCCTGCCGCACGCTTTGGCGCAATGGTGATTGCTGGTCAGAACAGGCGTTTGATGCGCTCGATCAGCCGCTCGCGGGCGTCGAGCGCGCCGGCGCGGCGGTCGACGAGGATGTCGCGGGCGAGGAAATGGCCGGTCAGGCGCATGCCGTCGAGAATATCCGGCCAGCCGGCTTCGGCGCCAGCTTCGATCAGGAAGGCCGGGAGGGGCAGCAGCCTGTCCGCATAAGGTTCGCCCGCCACGCGCGACACGGCCGCCGCGCTTTTCGGGCTGACATAGTGAAGATCCTCCCGCGCCCCGGTCGCGGCACAGGCCGAGAGATCTGGCGCATAGCCGAGCTCGCCCAGCAGCAGCAGCTCGAAGCGGACCGCGGACGCCGCCCAGCCGCGCGCCGAGGGGGCATATTCGATCGCGGCAAGGGCTGCATCGAGCGCCTCGTAGAGCCGGGCATGCGGCTGCGCCTCGGCGAGCGACGCCGCGGTCAGCGTGCAGAGCCAGTCGATCCCCGAGGCGGCCAGCGGTTCCGCCAGCAGGCCGGCGCGGCTGTGCGACAGCTCGACGATCAGCGCGGGCAGCTGCTCGGCGGTGCGCGCGCGGAAATCGGCCTCGACCAGGTTGCCGGGCACCAGCACCGGCCGCAGCCGCCGCGACCGCCCGCCTCGCACATAGCCGGAAAGCAGGCCATTGTCGGGGGTCAGCGCCCGAACGATCGCGCCATGTTCGCCATGCGCGCGCATCGAGCAGATGATGGCGGGCGAACGGACCTGCACCCTCGGTCAGCCGGTCGCGTGAAAGTGATCGTGGATCGCGCGCGCCATGGTCCGAGACACGCCGGGCGCGCGCTCGAGATCCTCGAGCGAGGCCGCTCGGACGGCGCGCGCGGTGCCGAAGTGCATCAGCAACGCCTTCTTGCGCGCCGGGCCGATCCCGGGAACATCGTCGAGCGGACTTTTGGCGAAATTCGCGGCCCGCTTGGTGCGGTGCGCGCCGATCGCGAAGCGGTGCGCCTCGTCGCGCAGGCGCTGGAGGTGGAAGAGCAAGGGCGAGTTGAGCGGAAGCATCGCCTCCCGCCCGCCGGGCAGGTGGAAATGCTCACGCCCGGCATTGCGGTCGGGCCCCTTGGAAATGCCGACCACCGGCACGTCGTGAACGCCCAAATCCTCGAGCACCTCGCAGACCGCGCTGAGCTGGCCCTTGCCGCCGTCGATCAGCAACAGGTCGGGCCATTCGCCGCCGCGCCGCTCGGGATCCTCCTTCTCCAGCCGCGCGAAGCGCCGTGCGAAGACCTCGCGCATCATCGCGAAATCGTCTCCCGGCACGGTTTCCGGGCGTTTGATGTTGAACTTGCGGTAGCTTCCCTTGCGGAAGCCCTCGGGCCCCGCGACGATCATCGCGCCGACCGCATCGGTGCCCATGATATGGCTGTTGTCGTAGACCTCGATGCGATCGGGCGGACCATCGAGCTCGAACAGGTCAGCCATCTCCTGGAAGATGCGGCCCTGAGTGGTGGATTCTGCGAGGCGGCGATCGAGCGCTTCGCGCGCATTGCGGCGCGCCTGCTCCATCAGGCGGCGCTGCTCGCCGCGGTGGGGGACCTTGATCTGGACCTTGCGGCCGGCGCGCTCGCCCAGCGCCTGGCCGAGCAGCTCGCATTCGGCGGGCGCGCGATCGACGAGGACGAGGCGCGGCGGGGGCACCTCCTCGTAGAATTGCATCAGGAAGCTTGCGAGCACCTCCTCCTCGGGCACATCGGCGGTGTGCGCGGGGAAGAAGGCGCGGTGGCCCCAATTTTGGCCGCCGCGGATGAAGAAGGCCTGGACGCAGACGGTGTTCGCCTTGGTATCGAGGGCGAAGACATCGGCATCGGCAACGCCCTCGGCATTGATCGCCTGGCTGCCCTGGATGAAGGTGAGCGCGCGCAGCCGGTCACGGTAGACCGCGGCGAGCTCATAATCCATCGCTTCGGCGGCGGCGCTCATGGCTTCGCCGAGCTTCTTCTGCACCTGGGTCGACTTGCCCGACAGAAAAGCCTTAGAATCCTCGACCAGTTCGGCATAGGCGGCCTCGTCGATCCGGCCGACACATGGGGCCGAGCAGCGCTTGATCTGGTAGAGGAGGCAGGGCCGGTCGCGATTGGCGAAGAAGCTGTCGGTGCACGAGCGCAGCAGGAACAGCTTCTGGAGCGCGTTGAGCGTGCGGGTCACCGATCCGGCACTGGCGAAGGGACCGAAATACTGGCCCTTGGCGCGCCGGGCGCCGCGATGCTTCTGGATACGCGGGAAGGCATGATCCTCGCGCAGCAGGATGAAGGGGAAGCTTTTGTCGTCGCGCAACAGCACGTTGTAGGGCGGGCGATAGCGCTTGATGAGCTGCGCCTCGAGCAGCAGCGCCTCGGCCTCGCTGTTGGTGGTGACGATGGTCATCGACCGGGTCTGGGCGACCATCCGGCTCAGCCGCTTGGGCAGGCGCGTCACCTGGGTGTAATTGGAAACCCGGTTCTTCAGCGCGCGCGCCTTGCCGACGTAGAGGACGTCGCCGCGGGCATCCTGCATCCGGTAGACGCCCGGCCGCGCGGGCAATGTCTTCAACACGTTGCGGATCGCTGCAATGCCGGCGTCGAGATCGGGCGCATCGGAACCGCGCACCGTGTAGACGCTCTTTTCCTCATTGAAACGGTCGTTCTGGATCGGATCGCTCACGCTGCCGATCTAGGACGAGCGGCCATTCGCCGCAACGCCGGATCGTATCAGGCGGAGATGATGCCGGTCACCGCGTCCGGATGCGCGATCCCCGCGATGACGAGCACGAGCAGCGCCATTCCGGCGCGAACCATCCCCGACGGCGCGACAGCGGCGAACACGCCATTGTCGCGGTTCCAGAGCAGCGGAAGCGCGACGACGCCCGACAGGATCATCGCCCAGACCAGGTCGCGCGGCAGTGAACCGGCCAGATGCGCCCGCATCCCGCCCAACAGCATCAACCACGCCCAGATCCAGCCGATCGCGCCCATGATCGGCGCTTTACTCGCTCAGGCGTGACGAAATGGTAAACCTGGAAAGGAGGAGCGCCTCGTGAGCTCGTGAAGCGACGTTATGAAAAGGGCCCGCCAATCGCTCGGCGGGCCGCTCTTCTTCCTGTGCGGGCGATCAGCTCAGCCGAACCGTCCCGAGCCCGTCGATCGCATTGTCCACCAGCGGCTTGTCCGACTTGGCGTCGTGGCGCTCGGCGATCAGCTTGGTCGCGGCGGCGGCGGCGGCGGCGGCGGCCCTGGCGCGGACTTCGGCGACGGCGCTGCGTTCGGCTGCCGCGATCTTGTCCTCAGCCATCTTGCCGCGGCGCTCGATCAGAGCGGCAGCGTCGGCGCGGGCCTGGGAGACGATCGCGTCGGCCTCCTCGCGCGCGTGCGCCAGCATTTCCCCGGCCTCGACGGCAGCGGCCTTGGCCTTGGCCTCATATTCGGCCTTGATCTTCTCGGCATCGGCGCGGAGCGCCGCGGCCTCGTCGAGATTGGCGCGGATCGAAGCGATCTTCTTGTCGAGCGAGGCACCGATCACCGCCGGCACCTTCTTCCACAGCAGCAGCAGGATGACGACGACCATCGCCAGCGACACCCAGGCGGTGGCGGTCATCCCCAGCGCCGTGGGATCGACATGACGGTCCTCCGTGTGGGTCGCGGCATGCTCGGCGCTGACATTTTGCGGCATGCCCTGGAGCTCAGCCGCGTGCGCCAGATTCTCGGCCACGATGGAGGAGGCGTTAGCAGACATTCCAAACGTCTCCCTAGGCGGCCAGCGCGGCCTTGACCGCGCTTTCGGCGGCGGTCTTGTCGACCGTCAGACCCGATACCTTGGCGACGATCTCCTGCGCGGCCTCGGCGGCTACATTCTCGATCTCGGCAAGCGCCTTGGCCTGCGCGGCCTTGAGCGAAGCATCCGCCGCGGCGATCCTGCCGGCGAGCTCGGCATCTACCGCTTTGACCCGCTTCTCAGCCTCGAGGGTCGCGGCCACCTTGGCCTCAGCCTTCGCCTTCAGCGCGGCGGCGCGGGCCTCTTCCATGCGAGCCCGATAAGCCGCCTCGGTCTCATCGGCCTTGGCACGGGCGGCTTCGGCGGCAGCGAGATCGGAAGCGATCTTCTGGTCACGCGCGTCGACGGTCGCTTCGATCTTCGGCAGCATGCCCCGCCCGATCACGAAATAGATCAGGCCGAAGACAATCAGCAGCCAGAAGATCTGCGAAGCATAGGTCGCGGCGATCTGGGCGATCTGAGGCATCGAGTTTCCCTGTGGTCGTACCAGTTAGCGGGGGCCGGCGGACCGGCCCCTCGACACGCCGTCAGGCGACGAACAGCAGGATCATCGCGACGACGAACGCCAGCAGGCCGAGAAGCTCGGCGGCGGCGA
>CAMLSA010000065.1 GCA_946482655.1 uncultured Sphingomonas sp.
ACGGCGCACCCTGGAACCACAAAATCCGCAGCGAAGGGAAAGGCGACAATCTGTTTCTGGCTTCCATCGTGGCGCTTGATGCCGAGACAGGAAAATATCGATGGCACTATCAGGTCAACCCTGCGGAGGCCTGGGACTACAATGCGGCGATGGACATGCAACTGGCGGACCTTCTCATCGACGGTCAGCTGCGCAAGGTCGTTATGCAACTCCCTAAAAACGGCTTCTTCTATGTCATCGACCGCACGAACGGGAAGCTGATCTCGGCAGATAAAATCACGTTCACGACGTGGGCAGAGAACATCGATTTGCGAACAGGCCGGCCGATGGAAAATCCGCAAGCACGCTTTCCCGATGAGGGAAAGTTCACTCTGTTTCCCGCTCCGATGGGCGCGCACACATGGCTTCCCTCGGCTTATAGCCCGAAGAATGGCCTTGTTTATCTGCCTGTCACGGAGATCGGCGCGCACTTCGACGCCAGCGGTTTCAAGCCGGGATGGCGCCTCCCTCCCGACAACGCCGTCGCGGTCGGCTACCAGTTCCAGCTGCAGAGCGAAAAGCCGATCGGAATGCCGCCCGCCGGATCCTTTCTGATTGCATGGGATCCAGCGAGGAAGCGCGAGGCGTGGCGTGTACGGACGCCGGGTGTCTGGAGCGGCGGGGTTCTCGCCAGCAGCGACCTGGTATTTCAGGGGGACACAGCGAACAGATTTACCGCCTACGAAGCCGGCACGGGCAGGGTACTATGGTCGTTTGATGCCGAAGCACCCGTTCTGGCGCCACCGATCACCTACAGGGTAGGCGGACGCCAATATGTATCCGTAATCGCGGGAATCGGGACCAGCGCGGGCTTGAAGGGGAGATATGCGCCTACCGTTGTAGATTATCGCACGCAGATGCGGCGAATTCTCACTTTTGCCCTGCACGGGAAGCAACAGCTGCCGAAAAGAGATCCGTTCAAGCTGGCGCCGGTCGACGATGCCGACTTCCGCCCCGATCCCGCGAGTTCCCATCGCGGCTCGCTTCTGTTTTCCCGTAACTGCATGGTTTGTCACGGCCCGAATGCTGTCGCGGGTGGTACGGCGCCGGATTTGCGGGGTTCGTCGGTCACGATGTCCGCCGACGTCTTCAAGCAAGTTGTACGCGAAGGCCTGCTCGTGCCCAATGGCATGCCCCGATTCGAGGAATTTCGAGATGCTGAGCTGGCGGACATCCGCCAATATGTTCGGTCCCGGGCGGCTGAACTACGGGACCAGCCCGCGGAGAATTGACGCGCGAGGGCTTGATGCCAACGCGTCGCCGGACCAACATCTGCCCCGGTCCCCAAAAATTGAATAAAGGTTTCGAGCCGTCGTGCGTCACTTGCAGCGGGGCAATCATCGGATTGAGACATGAACGCCAAGGGCAGGCTCCAACAGTGGTTTCGCGAAGAAGTGCTTGTTCGCGAGCGCGGGCTGGCCCGCCTGTTCCGGCGCCATGGCTTTCAGCATCACGAGATCGCCGATCTCATGCACGACACCTATGAGAAGGCGTTGATCGGCGCCGCCCGCGAAATCCCAACGAACAGCAGTGCATATCTTTTCACCATCGCGCGAAACATCCTGATCAGCCGCGCCCGGCGTGCGAAGATCATTTCGATCGAGTTCGTGGCCAATATCGAGCAAATGAACTTTGAGCCCGATCTTCTGACCCCCGATCGCCATTTCGATGCGCGCGAGAAACTGCGGCGGGTCGAAGCTGCACTCGATCGCCTGCCTCCCCGGTGTCGTGACGTCGTCCGCCTTCGGAAGATCGAAGGCCTTTCGACGCGCGAAGTCGCCGAACGACTAGGGATCGGGAGCGATGCGGTGGAACAGCAGACGATGTTCGGCATGCGCGCCATCACCGATTTTCTCATGGGAGGGACCGGTCGCATCCGCCGTCCGCGCCGCTCCTCGCCGCGTGGATCTCGAATGGAGCAGGAACCATGAGGGAAGATATCGAGGCGAAGGCCGCCTATTTCCTGATGCGGCGCTCGGAACCGGACTGGTCTTCCGAGGATGAGAGCGCGCTCAAGCACTGGCTCGACGAGGCAGCCGCCCATGCGGCCGCCTATTGGCGGATCGAATATGCTTGGGACGAAATCGATCGCCTTCGCGCCTTTTCCGGATCGCCCGAACTACCGCCGGGGCCCGGATCCGGGCCGGCGGCGGCGGCTTTCGCTCCTCGCCGCAGCGTACCGCTTCTGATCGCAGCGACCTTCTGTGTCGCGCTTGTCTTGGCAACTGTCTGGCTCGGGCCGCTCGTGCCGGCGCATAGCACCAGCTTCGCGACGGCCACGGGGCAGCAACGTACCGTCGTGCTGAAAGACGGGACGCGGCTCGAACTCAACACTCGCACTAGCGTGAGGGCGGCGTTCGAACCCGGTCGCCGTACCATATGGCTAGACCGCGGAGAGGCCTTTTTCGATGTCGCTCACGATAGCGCCCGACCCCTTATAGTCCATGCGGGGTCGCATTACGTCACCGTGCTGGGAACGAAATTCGGTGTCCGTCGCCGCGCCGACGGAGTGACCGTCGCTGTGCTGGGTGGCGCCGTCCAGCTCGACCGTGAGGGGGAACAGGACAGCCGAGCTGCCGTGCTGAGGCGCGGCGACATCGCCATATCCCGGGGAGCCTCTACCGCGATTTCCTACGGTTCGTACCAAGCCGTGGAGAATCTGCTCAGTTGGCGCGAGGGCCTGATCATTTTCAATCGCACGCGGCTGGCCGATGCACTGGCCGAATTCGAACGATATGGCGGGCGGCGTTTCGAGGTCGCCGACAGTCGTGCCGCGGCGATGCGTATCGGCGGTTCGTTCGATGTCGAGGATGTCGACGCCTTCCTGGAGCTTCTACAGGAAGTATATGGCCTGCGTGTTCAGCGTGGACCCGACTCCACAAAAATTTCGTCCCTCTAACGGCAATGACGTAAGGCTTTTGCGCAATCACGCGTCTCCACTCAGGAGAACGACAATATATCTGTCCGATGGAGGGGGCGCATGCGCAAGAGCATATATTTAACCGCGGCACTGATCTGTGCCATGCCGATGATACCGGTTGCGGCGGCGTCGCAAAGCGAATGCCAATTCTCCATCCCCGCCGGCACGCTCGTTGCCGCGCTCGGAGCCCTCGCCCGGCAATGCGACTTGAATCTGATCTATCGCTCGGAGGATCTTGGCGACGCGACGATCGCCGGCCTGCGCGGCGCGATGAAGCCGCAAGCGGCGCTCCGCGCACTGCTCGCGAACAGCGGCTTTGAGGAACGCCGAGGCCGTTTGGGCGCAGTCGCCATCGTCGCCGTCCGTCCGTCGCGCGGCGTGAAAACGGCTGCGCTCGGTTTCCCGGTCGCGGCCTTGCAGGCGGCCGCGGTGGCGCCCGAGCAAGCCGCCACGGCTGACGGCGAAATTCTCGTCACTGCTCGGCGCAGAGCAGAACGGCTTCAGGATGTTCCGGTCGCCGCGTCGGTGGTGGCCGGTGCGGCGCTTGCGCGGCAGTCGATCTCCTCGATGGAGGATCTTCGCCTGGTCGCACCTTCGGTTTCCTTTGATCGGTCGATCTTCGGATCCGGCATATCCCTGTCCGTTCGCGGCGTGAGTTCCTCCTTCCAGGATCAGGGCATCGAGCAGTCCATTCTGCTCGATTATGACGGGATGCCGATGAGCCGCGGCCGGATACTCGATGTCGCGATGTTCGACGTCGAGCGAGTGGAAATACTCAAAGGACCGCAGGCGCTCTTTTTCGGCAAAAATTCTCCGGGCGGAGCGGTTTCAATCCGCAGCGCCAATCCGACGAACATCCTCACGGGATATGCGCGTGCGGGCTACGAGTTTCATGGGGATAAGCCGTCGCTCGAAGCTGCGGTATCCGGCCCTCTATCAGGCAATCTCAGCGGGCGAATCGCGATTTTGGCGAGCCGAAGCCAAGGATATATCAAAAACATTCATCCGGGGGTCGACGACCCGTTCAGGACGGCTGCGACCGGAGGAGATTTCGCGGCTCCCGCTGCCAACCGGCTCGGGTTCGATCGCCAGACTGCCGGCCGCCTGACGTTGCAATATACAGGGGCGGCAGTCACCGCCAACATCAAGCTTCTGTATGGCGAATCCAAAGGCGACTACATGAATCTGACGGAAATGATGGGTTGCGGCGGCGGTCGCACACGTCCTGTTCTGCTCGGTGCCTCCGATCCGCTTGGCGACTGCAAGCTCAATGGCGTCGTATCGCGAGCCCGGCCTGCGCAGACGGTGATGGAAGCGTGGCCGGAGGCGCGGTTCCTGTCCCGGGGCGCGATTTCGGAGAACAAGACCTTTCTGCCGGTTCTGACCGTGAATGCCGACATTGCCGACGCCATCACACTCACCTCCACGACCGGCTATGTGTGGTATAAATTCCGGTCCGGCGGATTGTCTGAAGAAAGCTCCTATTCCACGGCGTTCGCTTTCTATAACAAGGAACGGTTTCATGATTTTTCCCAGGAACTGAGGGTAAATAGTGATTTCGACGGCACAGTGAATTTTTCGGCCGGGGCTTTCTTCTCCGACAGCAAGCGCGTTTTCCTGGTCGGAGGAGAAAACGGCGCACGCACTCCCGATCCGGCGACCGGCAAGTACAATGCCTATGACACCAGATGGGTGTCCGATGCGCGCTCCTGGTCGGTCTTCGGCCAATTGAGGGTGGCCCCGCTCGACGGTCTCGAGATTGCCGGCGGTGGCCGCTACACGCGGGAGAAGAAGCACGCAGTGGCGAATGTGACCTTTGTCCACCCCACTCAGGTGGCGAATTTCTTCCCCGCCCGAACTCCCCTCGCGCTGTCCAAGACGGAAGATAATTTCTCTCCTGAGGCGACCGTGAGCTGGAAGATTACTCCTCAGTTAATGGCCTATGGCGCGTACAAGACGGGATATCTGGCCGGCGGCTTTTCCAATGTCGGAATTCTCGGCCCAGCGGCCTCGGCCGCCACGCTCTCCTTCGATGCCGAAAAGGTGAAGGGCGGAGAAGTCGGTCTCAAGCTCTCAACCGGACCCCTCAACGGATCTCTCGTGGGCTATCGGTACATCTACAAGGGCCTGCAAGTTACCGCGTTCGATTCGGTCGCGATCACGCCTCGAACACAAAATGCCGCGTCCACATTGGTGCAGGGAATCGAACTGGAGGGCAGCTATCAACTTGGGGCCGGGCTGAGGTTGAACGGCAGCGTCGCCTATAATGATGCCAACTACAGGGACTTTCCAAGCTCCCTGTGCTACGCTGGGCAAACGGTTGCGACAGGTTGTATCGGCGGCGTTCAGAGCCTGTCGGGCCGTCCGGTTTATCGAGCTCCCGACTGGGTCGGCCTAGCTGGAGCGAGGTACGAAACATCCCTGGGCGACTATAACTTGGATTTGAATGCCCAAGCTCAATATTCTTCCAGCTACTATACCAGTCTTACCCTCAACCCCGTCTCGATCCAGAATGCCTATTGGATCTTCAGTGCGGGCGTGGGCATCGAGACCAGCGACGGCCGGTGGAGACTGTCCCTGATCGGGAACAACCTCACCGACAATAATTATGCTGTTCTTGCCAACGATTCGCCGGGCGGAGCGGGAGATGTCACTGCCGTTTCCGGCGGGCGCCGCACGGTAACGCTCCAGGCCCAGGTCAGATTTTAGATCTTCCGCAGGAATTGATGGAGGAATTCCGTATGTTCAAGACATTGACTCTGCTGAGGCGGCGACCTGATCTGACCATGGAACAGTTCATGGAGCGATATGAGACCGGGCACGCCAAGCTTGGCGAACGCCTGTTCCGTGGAAGGGCGATTCACTACGAACGCCGCTTCATTCGTGCCTTGCCTCACCGGGAGACCGGCGAATTCCCCGCATCGTCGTTCGATGTGGCGCTGGAGATCTGGTACCCGGATCGTGCAGCGTTCGACGCCGCAATGGAGGCGTTCATCGACCCCGCCGTGAACGCCGAGATCGCTGCCGATGAGGAAACGCTCTTCGATCGATCGGAAAGAATGCGGTTTTTCGTGCTGGAAGAGTGCGCAAGTGACCTCAGCGGCGACTGAGCTTCGGTGCAATGCGCCGCGGTCCTATTTTAGTTGCTTTCGCACCGAGACAGGCGCGGCTCGGCAGGAATCGTCGAGGTTGACTTCGCCGCATCCCCACCCAGCCAATTGAGACGACGGAAGAGGAGCGACGGCGATGCCGCAGGAGGAAACGGCTACCGGAGCCGAATGGGACGTCATCATCGTCGGCGCGGGAAACGCAGGGATGTGCGCGGCCATCGAAATCGATCGCGCCGGCAGCACTTGCCTGCTGCTCGAGGCGGATGCCAAGCTTGGCGGCGCGAGCGCGCTGACGACCGGGATCTATTATGCCGCGGATACGCCCGAACAACGGGCGGCGGGTATCAAAGACACGCCGGACGACATGTTCAAATATATCATGACGCTCACGCAGGGAACGGTCCGCCCGGATCTGCTGCGCGTCACCTGCGATCACGCGGCGGAAGGTCTGAAATTTCTTCAGGATCTGGGACTCGACCTGCACCCTGAACCGATCGTGAGCGGTGGCGACAAGCTGTCCGTGCCGCGGGGCCATTCCACGAATGGCAAGGCGGGCGGCGTGGCCGCCCTGCTCATGAAGATTGTACGCGAGCGAAATATCGGCTTCAGGCTGAACAGCCGCGTGACCGACCTGCTCGTCGACGGAGATCGGGTTGCGGGTGTTCGCGCGGGCGATGAGGAGTATCGCGCGCGGGCCGTGATCATCGCGAGCGGCGGCTTTGCGAACAACTGGTCTCTGATCGAAAGATTCTGGCCCAATGTGGCGCAGCACGGCAAGGACCGGGTGTGGAGCGTCAATGCCGAGGCAGCCTGTCTGCAGGGCGACGGGCTGCTCCTGGCGGAAAAGGCGGGAGCACGTATCGTTGGCCATGATAAGGGCGCCGATGGAGGCGTCGCCGTTCCAACGACCGGCTTCCGGAGAAAATTGGAAGGGCAGAGCGCGGTCGCGCCCTGGACGATCTTGATCAACCTCGAAGGGCGCCGCTTCATGTCGGAAACGGCACCCTACAGCATATCGGGCTATCTGCTCAACAATCAGCCGGAGGCGCGCTGCTACGCGATCTTCGATCATCGTCTGCTGGAAGGAGCCGATCGGCATCTGGGGTTTGTCGATCCGAATCGGCAGGGAGGTGGGGTCGGCACCAGCTGGACGGGCGAGATACTACGGGCGAAACTAGCCGATGGTGCGGTGATCTCCGGAAAAACGCTAGCCGAGCTTGCCGCGAAGACCGGCATCCCGAGAGGCCCGTTGGAAGCCACCGTCGCCAGATACAACGCGGATGTGACAAGCGGCGTCGACGCGGCATTCTTCAAGACGACAGGCCTTGAGGCAATCAGGCAGCCGCCCTTCTACGCCGTCGAACTCCGCACCGCGGCGGTGGGCCTCACCTGCACCGGGCCGGAAATCGATACCAGCTCACGGGTCCTCGATACGGACGGCAATCCGATTCCGGGTCTCTACGCCGCGGGTGAGGTCGTAGGCGGTTCATTCGGAACGCGCTATCCTTCCGGCGGCATCAGCATTACCAACTGCATCGTTTTCGGCCGTATCGCAGCGCGGACCGCGCTCGCGGAAGCGCGGGAGGCGGCAGGCTGAAAAGAGACGGTCCGGCACGCAAGGAGCCGATCAGCCAGCGGGGGCTTGGAAGACACTATGAGCATGGTCCCGCGCTCCTTTCCATCCCATCAACGGAAGCTTGTATCAAGTGACGCAATTCGCGCTCAAGAACCTCGGGAAAACTGACATCGGTCGTCACGTGAAGGTGGTGGCGATCAGCTTTTTCGCATTCAATCTGTCCATGGGCCTTACTTATGGAACCTTCGGCCCGTTGATGCCGGCCAATCAGGAGCATTTCGGCATCGGACGCGGAGCCGCGGCCTTCTGCATGAGCCTGATAACGCTGACCATCGGGGTGCTCTCTCCGGTACTCGGCGGCATCATCAACCGGTTGCCGATCCGTGCGCTGATGATGGCCGGGGCGTCTGCAGGCGCCGTCGGCTTCTGCGGACTGGCTTTCACCGATTCCTATCCGTTGGCGCTGGTGATGTATGCTCTTATCGGGGCATTCACCTGCATCTGCGGCGTCCTTGCCCCGTTGACGCTGATCAGCCGCGTGATCGGCGACGGGCGTGGCATGGCGCTCGGCATCGTCAATCTGCCGATCGTACTTTTCGCAAGCCCTCTCATCGTCGGGAGCCTTGTGCCGCTTTTCGGCCGCTTCCCGATCTATATCGGCGTGGCGACGCTGGTTGCGTGCCTTATCCCGCTGTTTCTTGCCGTCGACGACGATTCGGCACACCGGCCGACAAGCGCAAAGGCTACCGCGGCCGGAACCAACTCCGGGCAACAGCAACTGTTCAGATCGCCTGCCTTCTGGCTGATGTCGCTTGCGGTGGGCCTGATAACCGGCACAGGCATTTCGTTCCTGGTCCATGTCGTGCCCTTCGGACTCGAGCGGGGCATGTCGCTCCCCGAAGCCTCGCTGCTCGTCTCACTCTTTTCGGGTTCAGGCCTGCTGGGGGTCCTTGTCGTCGGCTGGATTACCGACAAGGCGGGAGGGCCGGTCGCGCTGGCGATAACCGCTGCAACTCAGGCGGCGATGTGGCTCCTGCTGGCGCATGTGGGACAGGTCGGTCTTTTCGCTGCCGTGGTGCTGCTCGGAATCTGCAATGTTCCCGTCGTGGCTCTTCACGGAGCCACCTGCGCCGCACTGTTTGGTGCTGAAGCGGCAGGCAAGGCGATGGGCTTCAGCTATTCGTTCAAGATACCGTTCGTTTTCGGCATGCCGCCACTGGTGGGCCTGCTTTCCGAGGCAACGGGCGGCTATGCGCTGCCGTTCGCTTTATGCGGCGGTATGCTGCTGATCGCAGCGGCACTGAGTCTCGCCATCATCGCGGCCGTCCGGAAGCGGCCAAGCGCCGGTGCCTGAGTTGCCTGATCGCCGACCGGGTGTGGATCACAAGGCATTTGGTTCGGGCAAGAGACCCAAGATTTCGGAGGTCCGGGCAAGGCGGGAGGATCGCGGGTGACGAGGCAAATCGGACGGTGCCAGAATATCGAGGATATCAGAAAGCTCGCGGAAAGGCGGCTCCCGCGCCCGATCTACGATTATATATCGGCCGGATCCGGCAATGAGCACACGTTGCGGCGAAATACCGAAGCCTATGACGAGGTGGGCATCGTTCCGCGCGTGGCTGTCGACGTTTCCAATGTGGACACGTCCACCACGGTGCTGGGGCGCAAGCTGAGCTTCCCGCTGATGGTGGCGCCGGTAGGCGGGATCGCGTTCGTCCACCCCCACACGGAGATCGACATTGCGGCGGCCGCGGCCCGCTCGGGGATCATGGAAAGTATCTCGAACTATTCCGCCGCCAGCCTTGACTGTATCGCGCAGGCCTGCGGTGCCGAGCCGAGGATGTTCCAACTCTATGATTTCGGGGATGAGCGGCTGGTCGATTCAATGATCCGCTCGGCTCGAGAGGCTGGCTACGACGCCATGTGCATAACGGTCGATGTGTCGGTCCGCGTGCCGAGGGAGCGCGTGTTCCGGTGGCAGTTGCGGCCGGGCGGAGGCTTCCCGCCGATGCGCACTGTCGCGGCGCTTGCGCTGCATCCGGTTTGGGGCTTGCAGCGGCTCCGCTTCCGCCAGCCCCAAATCTTCGATTATCATCGCCGCGCGGCCGAGTGGCGCGATCCGGCCACGCTCGAATACCATCGCGCCGACCTGACGTGGAAGGATGTCGCGCGCCTCATCAAGCTGTGGGGCGGTCCCGCCGCCGTGAAGGGGGTACTCAGCGCGCAGGACGCCCGCAGGGCCGTCGATGCCGGAGCATCGGGCGTTATTATCTGCAATCACGGGGGCACCGGTCTGAACGGCGCGCCAGCCACGATCTCGCTGGTCGAGGAAATCGTGGATGCGGTCGACTCCTGGATCGACGTCATTCAATGTGGAGGCTTGCGCAGCGGCGACGGGATCCTGAAGGCGCTCGCCTTGGGCGCGAAGGCGGTGATGACCGGACGGCCATTCGTCTATGGTTCCGCAGCGGGACGACAGGCCGGCGTCGAGAAGGTGATCGAGATATTCCGCGGGGAATTCGAACTCGCGATGCAGCTGAGCGGTTGTCGCTCGGTCGGGGAGATCGACCGTACCCTCCTCGCGCGGTGAGGGCGGCCGGACCGCCGAGGGCGCTACGTCAATGCATGCTCCTTCACGAGGAAGACCTTGACCCGATCGCAATCGAAGAGCTTTCGCTCGTCCAGCTGGATCATCGGGCCCAGCACCGGATCCATGTGGTTCATCATTGCGAAGGCATCCTCATCGCGGAACCAGAACTCCGTCAAAGAGTGGGGGACGCCGCTGTCATCGACAGCCGCCGAATCGTCTCGACAGGGCACATGGAAGGCCGTGACGTAGTTGCGGCGGTATCCCCACAGCAGCGCGCTTCGATGGCGAACGGCCAGCGGCGCGTGGATTTCTTCATAATGTTCACGGAATTCATCCATCGACAGGCTGGGATGACGGCGGACATGCGCCATCATCTTGACTGTACCGTCCACCCGGACGGGCTCACTCGCGCCGGCCATCTCCTCCTTGGGTGTTGAGCACGAGCTTGCCGTCAGCAACATCGTTTCGCCCAAGCCGGGCCAATGGCCGATTTCGCTCTGGACCGCCGCGATGGAGTCGAGATCATGATCGAGTTGTCGCGGCGTGGCGCAATCGTCGATCGCTCCCTCCAGAATGGCCGCATAACCAGGGGGCTGGGATCGAAAGCGCCCGAACGACTGCATGCCGTCGCTGCGCAGCAGATTGAGCTTCACCAACCGGACGTGGTGAAGCCTGTCCTGCAGCGCTTTCGCCAGCTCGAGACACATGTCTTCGACCGGCGCCTTGCGATCAACCGACTGCCGCTCGCCCACGAGCAGGAACACCCTAGCTGCCTTCTCCTCCATGAAAATCCCTTTCGAATAGCTGCGGCCGTGGCTTATCATGGATTTAAACCCCCTGGTTGGCGAGGAACATCCGCATATTTTCGCGTGCGAAAAGCTTTGCCGAAAGCTCCGCGAACAGCTGGCTCAGCTCTGGATCGTCGAATGCGTCGGCGGGACGCTCCATGCTGCCAGGGCTGCGAACGGCGTGTCGTGACGTGGGGAACGATAAATCGGCAACCGAACTCGGCGTCGATTTTTCTCCTTTACAGCGAAGCAGATTCCAAGCGATGACCGCGCTGCCCCGGATGTCCCGGGGAGCGTAGCTGGCGTATGAGGCGGCCGCTTGGAGAGCTAGAAAGGCCAGGAGAGGAAATGAGGCTCACGGAAAAGCTGAACGAAATGCACGACGCGGCTGTCGCAGCCACCGGATATGATGACTTCGGTCCCAATGATTATATAGAGCCGCTAAAGCTCATACTCGCCGACGTTGATTCGAGCGGGCGCGCCTCTGAGGCCAATAAGCGCGTATGGGTCTCCGCGGTGACGAAACAGCTCATCGGTCGTCTATTCGCCTATGAGGGCTTCAAAAAATATCCGGAAGCCGCAGCCAAACGGGTCAGGCGACCTATTGTAATCGTCGGGATGATGCGCACCGGATCGACCGCATTGCATCGTTTGCTTTCCCGCGATCCTCAGAACCAGACACTTGAGCTTTGGCTTGCGGACGCGCCGATGAAGCGCCCTCCGCGTTCCAGCTGGGCGGACAATCCCTGGTATCAGAGCAAGGCGGCGGAGCTCGACTTCCTCAGGCAAGCCAATCCCCGCCTGCTCGCGCTTCATCCACAGGACGCCGGCGAATGCGACGAATGCCACATCGCCATGCAAAAGAGTTTATGGTGGGCCGAGGCATTCTGTTTCCACACCCCGGAATACCGCAACTGGTTCCTGAGCGTAGACCCGCGCTTCGCCTTCGAGTTCTACCAGAAGACGTTGGGTGTGATCGGCGCCGGCGACGAGCGCCGCTGGGTGCTGAAGGACCCGCCCCACATCTTCGCGCTGGACGCTCTGATGGATGTGTTTCCTGATGCCTGCGTCGTGTTCACGCACCGGGATATCGTCTCTTCCGTCGGAGCCAGTGCGAGCCTGACCCGGCAGTTCCGCGCGCTGATCGATGACAACGTCACGCTCGCCGAACAGGGGCGCGATATCATGGAAATCTGGGGGGAGGGACTGAATCGGGCCGAAAAGGCCAGGCGCCGTTATGACCCGGCGCAGTTCTTCGATGTGCATATCGACCAATTGCACGAAGATCCGGTCGGCCTGGTGGAAACCATCTATCGCCATTTCGGCATTCCCTTTCCCGATGAGAGCCGCGCTGCGCTGGAAGCGCATGTCGCCGGTGATCCGCGCATCGGCCACGGGAAGAATGAGTACCGCCTCGAGGACTATGGGATCACCGAGGACATCGTCCGTAAGTGCAGTGGCGAATATTACGAGCGCAACCTCATGGTGTGCGAGGAATTGGGCAGGAAACGGCTCGTTTGTTGATTCTTCGGCCCGGCAGTCGCACTCTTGATGTGAGATGCGCCTGTCGGGCGGCCGACTGATGAACGCCGCTCGCCCCCGCTGATCAGATTTCGTCGATAGCGACGCGCCGCCCTTCCCGATTCGACCGTTCGATCGCTTCGAGAATGCGGTGCGTCGCCACGGCGTCGTCGAAATCGGGAGCAGTGCGCGTTCCCTTGCGGATATCGACCGCCATCTGCGCGTATATCCTCGCGACGTTACCCGGAACATCGTCCATCCCCTCGAATTCCTGGGGGCCTGCTGGAATGTCGATAGGCTCAAGCGTCGGCGTCTCTCCACGTCCACCGAAGACCGAGAGCGCGGTCATCTGGGTCTGGCCCATCGCTCCGCTGATGCGGATGTCGCCTTCAGTGCCGGAGATCATCCATTCCAGCCCCACGCCGCGCGGCATTCCGCCTTGGTAGTGGATGCAGAGCGGGGTTCCGTCGGTGAAGGTCCCGATGATCTGGATCTGATCGGGTGAGGTCGCGGGGATGATCTCGCCCGTCTCGATGATCTTGGCCGTACCGCGCCGGTTCTGCAGCAATGCGGAAACGCTCTGCACATCGCCGAGCATCTCGGTCATCGCGGCAAGCGTGTGCCCGATCGGGATCGTCAGCATCGTCGCGCCGTTGCGATCGTCGTTGGTGTAGGCGTTGCACTTGAGGGTCTCGGCCCCCCACGCGGTTCCGCAGGCGCTCAGCGTCATCGAGAGCGGCGTACCCACATAGCCCTGTGCGAGGAGGTCACGGACGTGGAGCAGGGCGGGAGCCGCGCGCGCCTGCGTGCCGATGACGGCGTGAAGATTGCGCCCGCGGGCCATATCCGCAAGCTCGCGGGTCTCGGCGAGGCCGTTGCCTAACGGCCATTCACAGTAGACATGCTTGTCAGCGGCCAGCGCGGCCGAGACGATCGCACGATGATGCGGCACCTTCACCGTTACGGCGACGATGTCGACCTCGGGGGCCGCGATCAGCTCTTCGACGCTGGCAAAGGCGCGGCGGATACCGGACGTCTCGGCCGCGCGGCGGGAGGAGGCCAGGCTGGAGTTGGCGATGCCTTCGATCCGAAAATCATCGGGCTGCGCCAGCAGCGCCGGAAGATGCGCGACCGCTGCCCAGCTCCGCCCCGGCTCCAGGCCGACTACCCCGACGCCTAATATCTGCTTGCCCAATTTCGTTTCTCCGTTTTTCGGAGCGCCCGTCGAGGCCGGTATCCAGCGCTGTCGTATCGGTTGATGCGCGCGGGTCAAGGGGTGTCCAGACGGCAGCGGGGGTGCCGGCCCGGCAAAAGGCCGATAGAACGTCCATAGCTCCGACGGTTTCGGCGCTACGATGACCGTAACAGCCGGCCGCAAACGGGCTTCTATAAGTCGTATTAGACTAGAGGCGGCGGGCGGTTTCACGGTCACCTATGCGCCGGCGCAGTTCTTCATGAACGGCTATAATCCGTTCCGGCTTCGTGAGTAGAGCCAGGAACTCCGCATCACCAGCGACTATGACGGTCCGGTCAACTCCGCATGCCTTAGCGCGCGCGGCGCGGGAGCGCGTATGCCATAACGTAGTCGCCGGAACCTGAGCGAAGAAGCGAATGGCCGCCGGCTGCAATAACGACGACCTGCCGTCCGCTCGGAGTCAGATAGGTCATCGGGTTGGCGTGCCCGCCGGCAGGCAGGCGCGACTGCCATAATAGCCGGCCGGTACGTGTTTCGAAGGCCCGGAAAAAGCGGTCTTGGCTAGCCCCGAGGAAGGTCAGTCCGCTGCGCGTCACCATTGGGCCGCCTACGTGTGGCACACCCATCCGGTACGGCAGGCGCGAGCGCAATCCCCAAGGGCCGCCCTCGCGGCCGCTTCCCAACGGCTCACTCCACAGAAGCTTGCGCGTCTTCAGGTCGATTGCGCTGAGGAGGCCCCAAGGCGGCTGTTGACAAGGTACCTGGAGAGGCGAGAGGAAGGGGAGGATGGAGACTGCATAAGGCGTACCCGCCTGCGGCCCAAGGCCGCCCAGGTCACCATGAACCCCATCGCCCATAGGCTTGAGTCCCAGCCGATCCGCTTCGCTGCGCGGAATCAAATGAGCGCGGAGGGCGAAGCGGATCGAGTTGCCGACGAGGATGCCGCGTTGCACGTCGATTGCGATGGCACCCCAGTCGCTGCCCCCGTTGTAGCCGGGATAGACGATCGTCGGCTGTTTTACCCTGACCGGCGTAAGCGGTCCCTCGTAAACCGACTGCCTGAAGGCGAGGCGGCACCATGCCTGATCGAGCGGAGTCAGGCCCCACATCATGCGTTCGGTCAACCGCGGACCCGCGAAGTCCGGCATTCCCACCGAGAATGGCTGGCGCGGCGCCGTCCTCTCGCCGGGGACGGTCGTCTGCGGAACTCGGCGCTCCTCCACGGGCGTGATGGGCCGGCCCGTGCGCCGGTCGAGCACGAAGATTTCTCCTCGCTTCGTCGGCTGGATCAGAGCCGGGACGATGCGGTTGCCGACCGGCATGTTATAGAGCGTCGGCTGTGCCGGGACGTCATAATCCCAAATGTCGTGATGCGTGGTCTGAAAGGACCAGCGTAGCTTGCCGGTGTCGGCTTCCAGCGCGACCACGGCGCTGGAGAATTTTTCGTCGAACGGACGCCGCTGCCCGCCGAACCAGTCGGGAACCGAATTTCCGGTCGGCAGGTAAACGAGGCCGAGCGCCTCGTCGCCGCTGATCGGCGCCCAGCTGTTCGGTGTGTTCGGCGTAAAGCTCTGACCCGGCGGCGGCATGGCGTGGTTGTCCGGCCGCCCCACGTCGAACGCCCAGGCGAAGGCGCCCGTCGTCGCGTCGAAGGCACGAATCACGCCGCTCGGCGAGTCGATGCGTTGATTGTCGGGTACGAAGCCGCCGAAGATGATCTTGCCGCGCACGATCGCTGGCGCGGAGGTGACGTAATAATAGGCGGGACCGGGCATGCCCATGCCAACCTTGATGTCGACCATTCCGCCCTTGCCGAAGCCTTCGCATAGTCTCCCGTTCCGCGCATCGACCGCCAGCAGACGCCCGTCCACGGTGGTCGAGATGATCCGCTCGGCGCAAGCCGCGTCCAGGCCGACCGCGGTGCGGTAGTAGGCGACGCCCCGGCATGCCGTGAAAGCAACGTTCCGAAGGTCCGCACGCGGGTTGAACCGCCACCGCTGCTTTCCGGTCTCGGCATCGAGGGCGATGACCTCGCTATCCGGCGTGCATAGATAGAGGGTATCCCGGATCTTGAGAGGTGTCGCCTCGAACTGGCCGTGCTGGTCCGGTCCAGCCTTGGAGCCAGTGCGGAATTCCCAGATCTTTTCGAGTCGGTTCACGTTCTGCGGAGTGATCTGCGCCAGCGGAGAGAAACGATCGCCGGCAAGATTACGGCCCCATACCTGCCAGTCCCCGTCGTCGCTCGCGGCAGCCGCTCCCGCCTCGGCCGGCGTCGTGGCCGGGGCCGATACGCGGTCGCTGAGATAGCCGATCGCAGCGACGGCAATCAGCGCTAGCGCAAGAGCGACGGCCGCACCGCCGCGCAGGCGCTTGGCGGGCGACGCATCGGCCCGATAGGCCCAAGGCGTCAGGAACCAGCAGCCGAGCACGGTTGGCGCCAACACGCGGGCGGTGAGCGGCCAGCCGTCGAATCCGACCTCCCACAGCGCCCAAAGCCACGTCCCTAGGAGCATCACGCCGTAGAGCACCGCCGCCCGGCCGCTCCCCCGCCATTGCAACCAGGCGGATGCGATCACGAGGAGGCCGGCGATCAGATAATAAGGCGAACCCCCGAGCCAGGCGAGCTGCGAACCGAGCCAGCACAGTCCGCAGCCGATAACCAGGAGCAGAATGGCCATCACATGCTGGATGAAAGTGCCGAGCGGACGACGTGCTTTGGCTTCCAACTCTTCCTCCCCCGCCTGCGCCTGTATCGGGGCACACCTGCATCTTGATCATCCAACGCCGCAGCATGCCTCAACTCCAGCGCGGCGGCGTCCAAGCCCTGATCCCTGCCCCGAATCGCCTCAAGGTATACCAATGGGAACTCAACGATCAATTTCCTGACGTTGGCCAACATGTCTGTTCTTCAGCGCGAACACCCGTGACAGCGGAGGCTTGACAGCCTTCGCCCGACGACTGCAGAGCGAAAGGCCATGAAGCCACCGCGGTTGTCGAGGGACTGAGCTTGATCGTGACATATTCGTTGATCCAGGCTGTGTTCGAATTCCTCGGCCTTACTCGCGAACTCGATACCCCCTGGGCTTCTCCTAGGGATCCGTTCTTCGGAAAAGCCTGCCTGTGAGTATTCGGGCGGATCCGCAGCTTGCCCCAGCAGGCGAAACCCTGTTTTCTGACAGTGCCGATTCATCACTGAACATCCTCTTGATCGGCGATAACGCCACAACTGAAGGAGTATCGATTGACTGAGTTGCACAATGTGTCGGCGCAGGAGCGGGAGCCTGTATTCGCCGGAATTGGAGAGCTTGAGTCGGGCCGCTTCCCGGATCGTACGCTCATGGGCGACCTGATCGACGTCGCCGATCTCGCGTTGGCGAATGCCGGACTGACGAGCAAGGACATCGACGTCATCCTGTTTGGTTCGAACATGCACTCGATGGAAGAGCAGGCCGACCTGATCTTTTCGCGGGTGGCGGAGGAGATGGGCGTCCTCGGGCAGCTGAAGACGAACATATTGGTTCACTCGGGTGGTTCGACGAGCGACAATCTCGCGCGCGTCGCGGCTGGGATGATCAAGACCGGGGAGGCCCAGACGGTCGTGGTGGTGCAGGCGGAGCGCTGGGCGACGCTGCCGGTCGAGAAGATGATCGATATGCTGACGGCCAACGGCATCCCGCGCGAGTGGGAGAAGCCGGCCGGTCTTTCGTTCAACGCGATCGGCGGCCTGCTGATGCGGCGCTACATGCACGAGAGCAATTCCACCGAGGAGGATATGGCGTCGGTGTGCGTGGCGCTTCGCGAATGGGCGGCACTTAACCCGAACGCATTCTGGCGGAACAGGAAGCTCACCGTCGAGGACGTCATGAAGTCCAAGCTGGTGTGCGATCCGCTACGCGCGATGGAATGTCCGATGATGGCCGATGGCGGCGTCGGCTTCGTCATGACCTCCGAGAAGCGGGCGCGCGAGTTGGGGCGTCCGATCGTGCGCATGGCCGGCAGCGGCGGCTCGGTAACCCATTTCAGCATCGCTCAGGAGCGGAATCTGGGCGCGCTCGGCTGGGAGAAGGCGGCTAAGGACGCCTATGCCGAGGCGGGCTGGACGCCGGCCGACATCGAGTTCGCGCAGGTCTATGACAGCTATCCCAGCGTGCTGACCGTGGCTCTGGAAGGCGTCGGGCTCGCCCCGAAGGGTGAAGCCGCCCGCATGTTCGCGCGAGGCGAGTTTTCCCCCGGCGGATCCTTGCCCGTGAACACCAATGGCGGCCTGCTTTCGGCGGGGCACATCGGCATTGGCGGCGGCCTCGCGCTGCTGGTGGAGGGAATTCGGCAGCTGCTGTGGGAAGCGCCGGAGAACCGTCAGATCCCGAATTGCCGGCGTGGACTTATCGGCGGGACGGGCGGCAGCTACAGCGACGCTCAAGTCCTCCTCCTCGAACGTGCTGAATAAGGGGATCTGACCGATGTCGCTTCAGGCTACCTACAAGAAGTTCCTCCAGGATCAGGTTCTCCATGTCCAGACATGCACAGCCTGTTCGTCGGTGCACATGTATCCACGCGTACGTTGCCCGTCCTGTCATTCCAAGGAACTGGAATGGCTGCGCGTCGCGGGAACGGGCAAGCTGCTTACGTTCACGATTGTTCGTGCCACGGCCCCTTCGGCATTTCAGGACGACGTCCCCTACGGGATCGGCATCGTGCGGCTGGATGAGGGGCCGCAGCTGATGGTCCGCCTGCATCCGGGCGATGCCGGCGACTTCTCCGATTATGTTTGCGATATGCCGGTAAGCTTTCAGCCGGCCTCAAGTGAGGAGATCGAGGACCGGCCAGTCGCATGGTTCGGTCCCGCCTGAAGCCGGACATCGCGGAAAGGCTCACCGGACGAAAATTCTGGGAGGCGCGCGGGGTAGCCATCATCGGCTGTCCCGCCGCTTTATTTTCTCGGTAGAGTAACCCTTATCAGAGCGTCTGCTCGCCGAAAGCGCAAGATCGCCCTGTCCCGCCCGAACAATCGGGTTCCCGCGATCGTCGATGATGCGCCGGCGGATGGCGGCGCCCCGCTATCGGTGTTCGAATCGGGCGC
>CAMLSA010000066.1 GCA_946482655.1 uncultured Sphingomonas sp.
TCTCTGCGTCGGCTGCGACAATTGCGAAAAGGCCTGCGCCGACAGCCATGACGGCATCTCGCGGCTAGACCGTGAGGCGGGGCGCACCTTCGCGCACCTTCATGTGCCGACGAGCTGCCGGCACTGCGAGCATCCGCACTGCATGGCCGACTGTCCGCCGACCGCCATCCACCGCGGTCAGGACGGTGAGGTCTATATCGACAATAGCTGCATCGGCTGCGGCAATTGCCAGCGCAACTGCCCATATGGCGTGATCCGGATGGAGAAGGAGCCGCCGAAGAAGCCGAGTCTCTGGAAATGGTTTCTGTTCGGTCAGGGTCCCGGACCGGGCGAGCCCAGCCATGAATGGGCCTATGCCAATGCCGAGCCGGGGGTCGAGAAGGCGAAGCGCGCGGTCAAATGCGACATGTGTTCGGGCATCGAGGGCGGTCCGAGCTGTGTACGCGCCTGTCCGACGGGAGCTGCGATCCGCGTCGCTCCAGAGGAATTCCTGACGGTCGCCCGGCTGCAGCGGGACGACGCCTAATGGCCAGTAAATCGCTTCGTCAGGCGACCTCCGGTCGCCAGCGTGCCTCCGAGCATGAAGGTTTTCTGCGCTATCATGGCTATAAGTGGCTCAAGACCGCGCTGGCGATCAGCGCGGTCGCACTGCTCATCTACGCCTTCAACGACGTCCAGCCCAGGCCCAACGGCGGTTCGATCTACGGCTACATAACCGGAACGATCGGCGTCGGCCTGATCCTCTGGCTCACGATGCTCGGGGTCAGGAAGCGCCAGATCACTCCAGGCCGCTGGTCGCTCAAGAGCTGGACGTCGGCGCACGTCTATCTTGGGCTGTCACTGATCGTCATCGGCTCGCTCCATACCGGTTTCGACTTCGGATGGAATATCCATACTCTTGCCTATGTCCTTATGATGCTTGTGATCGGATCAGGGATTTTCGGCATCGCGGCCTATGCTTCGCTGCCTCAGGCGCTGTCTGCCAATCGCGGCGAAACCACCCAGTTGCAGATGCTCGACAATCTTCGGATGCTCGATCGCCAGCTCAACGAAGCGGCGCAGCCGCTCGACGCCGAGGGTGCCGCGATCGTCCAGATGGCGCTGCACGACGATCCCTTTGGGGGCGGCCTGTGGGCTCGGCTGACCGGCCGCTACGACAAGTGCGGCACCCGCGCGGCATTAGCCGCCGTGCGGGCGCATCACATCCGCAGCGAGGGTGAGGCCGATCCGTTCGATACGGTCGAGGTGCTGCTCGAACGAAAGCGGTCGGCCTTGTCGCGGATCCGAAAGCATCTCCGGCTCAAGGCGTTGCTCGAGGTCTGGCTGTACATCCATGTGCCGCTGACCTTCGCGCTGATCGCGGCGCTGTTCGTGCACATCGTCGCTGTCTTCTATTACTGGTGAGAACGCGCAAATGAGCTTCATTGTTCGCACAGTAGCGCGCACCGCCGATGGACGGGACATCGTCCGTCCCAAGAGCTACGACAAGGCAGAGCTGAGCGTCGGCCGCAGTCCGTCGAGCGATATCCACTTGCCGGACCTGGCGGTAACCCTCAATCATGCGGTGATCCGTCATGGCGGCGGCGCCGTGGAGGTCGCGGCGACCGCGGGCCTGCCCTTCGTCGTCGACGGCAGGCAGACCGAACATGAGCGGTTCAGCGCCGCGCAGGGCGCCATCGTCCGGATCGGCAGCCATTCTCTTTCCTTCTCGGCCGGAGAGGGCGAGGAGAAAGGCAAGGTCGTCATCACCGTCGAACGGGTCGGCGCGATTTCCAACGCGTCCGAGGAAAAAGAGGAGGCGCATGTCTTCTCGCTCGCCTCGACCCTCCCCGGCAAGCGGCCGCTCGCTTGGGCGCTGGCGCTTCTGGTGCTGGCGGTCTTCCTGATCTGGCCGCTGACGTCGATCCATACCCAGCCAACCGACCAGACCCGCAAAATCGCGTTCCACGCCGACGAGATGTGGACTTCGGGCAGCCTGTCCCAGGCCCACAGGAGCCTCGAGAACAATTGCCAGGCCTGTCACGTCAAGGCGGGTCAGGCGGTTCGGGATACCGCGTGCGTCGCCTGCCACACCAAGGTGCATGATCACGGCGATCCGAAGAAGCTCGCCGATGCCAAGGGACCGCTCGGCATCGTCGGTGCGACCAAGCAGGTGGTCGGCGGTGTGTTCGGCATCCAGCCCGGCCGCTGCGTCGAATGCCATACCGAGCATCAGGGCACGACCGCGATGCCGGTGACCGACGAGCGTTTCTGCACCAATTGCCACGATGACATGAGCAAGCGGGTCCGGACCGCGCTCAAGGACACTGCCGATTTCGGTGCCAATCACCCTCAGTTCGAGCCGACGATCCGCTTCGCCGGAACCGGCGGGGCGCCGATGTTCCGCCGGGTCTCCCTCGACGCGAATCCCAAGGAGGATAACGGCCTGAAATTCCCGCACGATCTCCATCTCTCGGCCACCAACGGCGTTGCCCAGATGGCGAAGAGGCTGGGCAAGGGCGAGGGCTATGGCGCACCGCTCGATTGCGCCAATTGCCATACGCGCGACGCCACCGGTACGAGCTTCGTCGCGGTGAAGATGGAGCCGGCATGCGGCGCTTGCCACTCGCTCGCCTTCGATCGAATCGGTGGCACGATCCGGACGCTGCGCCATGGCGAGCCAGCGCAGGTGATCGCCGATATCCGCGCCTTTTATCGCGCCGGCGGCTCACGCAACGCGGCCTTCCAGGGCATGGAGCGGCGGCGGCCGGGCGACTTCGCGACTTCGGGGCAGCGGGTCAACTTCGCGCAGACCAGCGCGATGCATATCGGCAATGCCGAGCAGGCGATCCGCGCCGTCTTCTCGAAGGACGGCGCTTGCTTCGACTGTCACAGCGTTCGCGAGACCGGCAATGCCACGACGCCGTTCGCGGTTAAGCCGGTAGCGCTGGCGGCCCGCTATATGACCAAGGGCTGGTTCGATCACGCCGCACACGACACCGAGACCTGCGTCAGTTGTCATGCGGTGAAGGGATCGAGCTTCTCGTCCGACGTCAGCCTGCCCAAGCTGGCCAAATGCCAGGAGTGCCATGGCGGCCAGGACGCTCGTAAGGAAGTGCCGTCATCCTGTGCGATGTGCCACGATTATCACCGGACCGAATTTGCGCCGCTGATGGTCCGCAGCAGCCGCGCCCGCGGCAAGGCGGTCGAGCATATCAACAAAAAGGCGCTGAAGGAGGCGGGCAGCGGCATTTAACGGTCAGTTTACCGCCTTTTTACATTGGCTGTGTAGAAGATCACAGCGGCGGCAGTTAGCGCATGATGGATACAGGGGCGTTAGAGCGGAGCCGGAAAGAGAAACCGGTGAGTAAGGAATGACGTCATGTTGATCGCACAGTTGACGGACCTGCATATCGGCTTCGACCAAGACAACCCCGATGAGCTCAATTTCCGCCGCGTCGCCTCGGCGATCGATTATGTGAAAGGCCTGTCGGTCATCCCGGATCGCCTGTTCCTTACCGGCGATCTCACCGATCATGGTGATCTGAAAAGCTATGTGCGACTCAAGAGCCTAATCGACAGCTGCAATTTTCCCGTCCATCTCTGCGTCGGCAATCATGACGATCGCGGCACGATGAGACAGGTTTTTCCCGATCTCCCGCTCGATGACGGCTTCGTCCAATATGTCATCGACGAGCCGGAAGTGCGGATCATCGTGCTGGACACGCTCGATCCCGGCCATCATGGCGGCGCCTTCTGCCGCCGCCGCGCCGGCTGGCTCAGGGCCCGGCTGCTCGAAGTGCCCGGCAAGCCGGTGCTCATCGTACTCCACCACCCGCCGATCGAGACCGGCATTCCCTGGATGACCGCGCATCCCACCGAGCCTTGGGTCGTCGCCCTCGACAAGGCGATCGGGGACCGCTCCAACGTGCTGATGATCTCAGGCCATATCCATCGTTCGATCACCACCCAGTGGCATGGCCGGATGCTGGCGGTGGCTCCGTCGACCGCCCCCCAGGTCGCGCTCGAGATGGCGCCGATGGACCCGGAAACGCCCGACGAACGCCCGATGATCGTCGCCGAGGCTCCTGGCGTCGCACTTCATCTCTGGACAGGCGAATCCTTCGTGACTCATCACGCGCAGGTCGGGGCCCCCGATGTCCTTGCGCGCTACGACCGCAACCTCCAGCCGCTCGTGCAGGCATTGGCCGAAGAGCATGACATGATCGACCGGGATGCCGCTGCGGCTTAACGCCGAGACGAGGCGAAGGCGGCTTGCTCACCGTTTGCGAACGAATTCCGCGCGCAGCACCAGGCCCTTGATACCTTCGTAACGGCAGTCGATCTCCTGCTCGTCGCCGGTCAGCCGGATCGACTTGATCAGCGTGCCGCGCTTGAGGGTCTGATTGGCACCCTTGACCTTGAGGTCCTTGACCAGGGTTACGCTGTCGCCGTCGGCCAGCACGTTGCCGACTGAATCGCGAACCTCGACGTCCCGCCCGCCGGCCACGGCGGCATCGCGGGCGCTGATCCATTCGCCGCGGGCTTCGTCATAGACATAATCCTCGTTGCTCATCGCGATTTCCGGCCTCCAACGCCGCTATGGTATCTCGCAACGGTAGAGGCTTTTGATCTCGGGTGATATGGGTCGGTGCGGTCGCCACCCGGGAAAATGGTTACATTCGACGCTTCCATGCGTTAGGGCCGCATGGCTCGGAAGGAAAATGAACAGGCAGGATGTTTGAGGGAATGTCGATACTGGATGACGACGACGAGGCGATAGATGGCATGCCCCCGGGCAAGCTGCCGGTACCCGAGGAAGTCCAGGAAGCGATCCGTACGCTGATCCGCTGGTCCGGCGACGATCCCGGCCGGGAGGGCCTGCTCGATACGCCGTCGCGGGTCGGCCGCGCCTGGCGGGAATATTGCCAGGGCTATGCCGAGGATCCGTCGCTGCACCTGAGCCGCACCTTCGAGGAGGTGGGCGGCTATGACGAGATCGTCCTGCTCAAGGACATTCCGTTCCAATCGCATTGCGAACATCATATGGCGCCGATCATCGGCCACGCCCATATCGCGTATCTGCCGCGAAATCGCGTCGTCGGCATCTCCAAGCTCGCCCGCGTCCTTCATGGCTACGCGCGAAGGCTGCAGATCCAGGAGCGGCTGACCGCGGAGGTCGCGGACTGTATCTGGAACAATCTCGAGCCGGCCGGCGTCGCGGTGGTGATCCATGCCAGCCACAGCTGCATGACGGCGCGCGGTGTGCGGACCCCCGGTGTGGGCATGACGACGAGCCGCATGATGGGTGTCTTCCGCGACGACGACCGAAGCCGTAAGGAAGTGCTGAGCCTGATGGGGCTCGGTTGAATTCTGTCTTCAGAGGTGATTCGATGAAGCGTGGCTTGATAATTCTCGCCCTTGCCACCGGCCTGCCCCTTGCTGCCCACGCGGCGCCCCCGCCCGGCCCCGGCGCCGCCGCTCCCGCCAAGCCCCTCGCGCTGACGCCCGGTACGCGGCGGGTGACCTTGTCGCCGGAAGGAAATGCGACGGCCGCGAAGATCATGGGCGCCCCGGATCCGCGTATGACCGAAATCCAGGCCGAGATGAATTCGATCAAGCAGCAGCAGCTCAAGCTGATCGCCGGCCCGACTATCGATATCGAGAAGCTTGAACCACTGTTCCGTCGCGAAGAGGCGCTGCTGACCGAGGTCCGCACGCGCAAGAATGACCGGATGATCGCGCTGCTCCGGGCGCTGACCGACCCGGATCGTATCGCCCTCCTGCAGTCGCTGGCCAAGCCGGCCCAGCCACAGAACTCGAAGCCGGCTCAGCCGAGGACATCAAAACCCACCCCCCCGACGCGTTGACGCCGCCGGCAGTCGTCCGGCTTCACAGGATGCCGTTCGGCGATCACGCGCCCATATCCGGAAAACTGATCCCGAAGATTGTTGTGGGCGGATGCAACAAAGCCTCTTTTTCCGCCGTACCGCTCCATATATGCGACGGAATCGTTGGGGAACGGGAATGGGGACGGACAAGTACAAATGAATGCCCAGCCTCCCGTGCGGGGACAGCACCTGCTTCTTGCCGATCGTCGATTTGCCACGGGCTCCCACTGGATCGCCCGGTTGCTGTCGCCCGGCTTTCAGCGCCTGCTCGACATGATCGATCGCGGCCTCGAAGAGGGCATGATCGAGGCGACCTTGCCCGATGGATCATTCCGGGTGCTGGGTGGCCGCAAGCCGGGGCCGGTCGCGATCGTCGAGCTTAAGAACTGGCGCCCGCTGGTCCGCCTCGTCACCACCGGCTCGGTGGGCTGGTACCGCAGCTGGGCCGAGGGCGAGTGGTCCAGCCCCGATCCCGTCCCGATCTTCGATCTGTTCATGCGCAACCGCCATCCGCTCGGCGAACTCGGGCGTGCGCAGGGGCCGCTGCGCTTCTTCAACCTGATCTGGCACGCCTTCCGCCGCAACAGCCGGGCCAATGCCCGGAAGAACATCGCCTTCCATTATGATCTGGGCAACGACTTCTACGAACTCTGGCTCGATCGGACGATGAGTTACTCGTCGGCGTTGTTCGATGAGCCGATCACCCGCACCGAGCCGCTCGATCTCGCGCAACACCGCAAGATCACCGCGCTGCTGGATCGGCTCGAGATCAAGCCCGGATCGACCCTGCTCGAAATCGGCTGTGGCTGGGGCGGGCTCGCCGAGGTGGCCGCTGCGGAATATGGCGCCGACGTCACGGGTATAACGTTATCGGTCGAGCAGAAGGCCTGGGCTGACGAGCGGATCGCCAGGGCCGGTCTGTCCGACAAGGCGCGGTTCGAGATTTGCGACTATCGCGACGTTCCGGGCCAATATGACGCGGTCGCCAGCGTCGAGATGGTCGAAGCGGTCGGCGAGAAATATTGGCCAGCCTTTATGGAGGCGATCGCAAGGTCGCTCAAACCCGGCGGCCGGGCCGCGATCCAGTATATCGAGATCGACGATGCGGTCTTCGAGAGCTACCGGACCGACGTTGATTTCATCCAGACTTACATCTTCCCGGGCGGCATGCTGATCTCGGAAAGCCGTTTTCGCGCCGCCGCCGAGAAGGCAGGCCTACGCTGGGAAAATACCCATCGCTTCGGATCGCATTATTCCGAAACGCTGCGTCGCTGGCGCGATAGGTTCGACGAAGCGGTCGAGGATGGCCGGCTACCGTGGGGCTTCGACGAATCCTTCGTCAAGCTGTGGCGCTTCTATCTGATGTATTGCGAAGGCGGATTTGCCGGCGGCGGCATCGATGTGACGCAGGTGACCCTGGTGAAGATCTGATCGAGTCAGCCCTCTACCCTGATGCGGTGTCCGTTCTCGAAGCCATCGAGGACCAGCTTGAGGATCGCCTCGCCGACAACCGCCGGGCTCTTGAGCATCGCCTGATCTTCGCCAGGAAAGGCCTTTTGCCGCATCTTGGTGGCGGTGGCGCCGGGATCTACGATCGCGACCTTGATCCGGCTGATATTGGTCACTTCCTGTGCATAACAGAGCAGAAGAGTGTCGAGCGCGGCCTTGGACGCGCCATGGGCGCCCCAGTAGGGCCGGGCGTTCTTGCCGACCGAACTGGTCACGGCGATCACGCGGGCACCGGCCGAGGCGCGCAACAATGGATCGAAGGCGGCGACGAGCTGCTGCTGCGCCATGACGTTGAGCGTCAGCAGTCGAGCGAACTCTTTGGGGTCAATCGCCGGAACCGGGGAGAGGGTGCCGAGCATGGCGGCATTCAGGACGAGGATATCGAGGGCTTCCCAGCGGCCCGCGATCGCCTCGGCGAGCCGCGCGATGCTGTCATTCTCGGCCAGGTCGAGCGGCGCTATCGTCGCTGTGCCCCCGGCAGCGTGGATCCTGCCCTCGACCTCCTCGAGCCCGCCCCGGGTCCGCGCGGTCAGAATGACGTGTGCGCCCGCCCTGCCGAGCGCCTCGGCGGTTGCCGCGCCGATGCCACGCGATGCGCCGGTGACGAGCGCCAGCTTGCCGGAAAGAGGGATGGCCATGGTCGGGGCTCTTGGCTGGAGGTCAGGCGACCACGCGCTCGCCATGGAGCGCGAGCTGATCGGTCGGGATCAGATCTTCCTGATCGGTGAGGTGGGTAGGATAGTCGCCGGTGAAGCAGGCGTCGCAATAGTTCGGCGCCGCTTCCTGGCGGTCTTCCTCGCCGAGTGCCTTGTACAGACCGTTGATGGACACGAAGGCGAGGCTGTCAGCGCCGATAAAGGCCGCCATCTCGGCGACGTTCATCTGAGCGGCGAGGAGTTTGGCGCGCTCGGGCGTATCGACTCCGTAGAAGCAGCTATGCCGGGTGGGCGGACTCGCGATACGCAGGTGGACCTCGCGCGCTCCGGCATCGCGTAGCATTTGCAGTATCTTGACGCTGGTGGTGCCGCGCACGATCGAATCGTCGATCAGCACGACGCGCTTCCCGTCGATCAGTGCGCGATTGGCATTATGCTTTAGCTTGACGCCGAGATGGCGGACCTGGTCACCCGGCTGAATGAAGGTTCGGCCGACATAATGCGAGCGGATGATGCCGAGCTCGAAAGGTATCCCCGATTCTTGCGCATAGCCAATCGCCGCCGGCGTGCCCGAATCGGGCACCGGAACAACGAGGTCGGCCTCGACGCCGCTCTCGATCGCGAGCTGGGCGCCGATCCGCTTGCGGACATTGTAGACCGACGAGCCGTCGACGATCGAGTCCGGCCGGGAGAAATAGACATGCTCGAAGATGCAGGGGCGGGACCGCATTTCGGCGAAGGGACGGATCGATCGCAGCCCGCTTTCCGAAACGATCACCAGCTCGCCCGGCTCTACCTGACGGATGAAGGTGGCGCCGACCACGTCGAGCGCCACCGTCTCCGACGCGAAGATATAGGCATCGCCGACGCGGCCGAGCACCAAGGGGCGGATGCCGAGCGGATCGCGGCAGGCGATCATCCCTTCCGGGGTCAGGCAGATCAGTGAATAGGCGCCCTCGACCTGCTTGAGCGCATCGATGAAGCGATCAAGCAGAGTGCGATATTTGGACATGGCGACAAGGTGGATGATCGTCTCGGTATCGCTGGTCGACTGGAAGATCGATCCGGCGCGCACCAGCTCGCGCTTGAGCTTCATCGCGTTCGAGATGTTGCCGTTATGCGCGATCGCGAAGCCGCCCGACGACAGTTCGGCGAACAGCGGCTGAACGTTGCGCAGCGCGGTTTCGCCGGTCGTCGAGTAGCGGACATGGCCGCAGGCGACCTTCCCCGGAAGCCCGCGAATGACCTCGTCCTTGTCGAAGTTGCCCGCGACATGACCCATCGCGCGATGGGTATGAAAGGCATGTCCATCCCAACTCGTGATACCGGCGGCTTCCTGCCCCCGGTGCTGGAGCGCATGAAGGCCGAGTGCAACCATGGCGGCGGCGGTCTCCGCCCCCCAAATCCCGAAAATACCGCACTCTTCGCGCAGCTTGTCGTCATCAAACGGATGCGTGGTGAGCATCGCGAATCCCATCGCGGTGGCTGATGCGCCGCATATAGTGGCCGGAGTCGGCTTTGTCGCCCCACTGTCACAACATTTGTGCGCTGCACCGCAAAATAACGCCGGACTTGCCTGAGCCTCGGCTTTCGCGCATCGCTGGGGCCATGACCCAAACCAAGGATGCGGATCGCGAGCAGGGCAGTGCGCTGGATCCGCGCTATGATGCTGCCGGACTGCTGACTGCGGTCGTCACCGATCATGTCTCGGGCGATGTGCTCATGGTCGCGCATATGAACGCCGAGGCGCTGGACGCGACGCTGGCCAGCGGCGAGGCCACCTTTTTCTCGCGGTCGCGTGGCCGGTTGTGGAAGAAGGGCGAGACCAGCGGCAATGTCATGCGCGTCGTCGAGGCGCGGATCGACTGCGACCAGGATGCGATCTGGCTGCGCTGCGATCCGGCAGGCCCGGCCTGTCATACAGGGGAGGCAAGCTGCTTCTACCGGTGCATCGAACCCGATGGCGAGACCCTCGCGCGGATTTTTCCGCGCCCTGAACAGGGGTGAATCGCGACTAAAGTCGAAACAATCGCGAAGTATGACGAGTGTTTCCACGAGCGCGCCCCAGCTAGAATAGCGCGACAGAGCTTTGGGGAGCGTCTTCGTGGTTGTGAGTGATTGCGTATCAGCCTTTCCGTTGGCGCCGACGGAGGCCGAGTTCTTCAGTATCAGTGATCTCGCCAAGGAATTCGGCGTCACTGCGAGGGCCCTGCGCTTCTATGAGGAGGAGGGGCTCATCGCTCCGCAGCGCGAGGGCGCCACGCGCGTCTATTCGCGCCGAGACCGTGCACGGCTCGTCTGGCTCCTGCGAGGCAAGAGCGTGGGATTCAGTCTCGACGAGATCGGCGAGCTGCTCGACCTCTTTGATCTGAACGACGGCAGGGCGACCCAGCGCGCGGTGACCGCCGAGCGGTGCCGGGCCCGCGCCGAAGCGCTGCGCGGGCAGATCGTCGAGCTGCAGGCGGCGCTGACCCAGTTGCTGCAATTCGCGGAAAGCCTCGATCAGCCGCGCTGATACAGGCCCGGTTGCACCAAATTGACCCAGATTGCGGCAATTATCCGATAATTCCCGTTTCTGAGCCGGACCGGCTGTGTCATTCAGGAGGCATGGATGAAGCCCCCAAGGAGATTCGGTTGCGCGGTCGCCTGGTGAACAGCCTGTACACCGAGGCAATGCTGCTCGCCGACGAGGCACGGGCCTATTTCGATCATCAGGGACGCCAGGACCGGGAGGCGCTGGATCCGGTGGCGCGCATCGCGCTGAGCTGCGAATCACTCAAGATCACCACGCGGCTGATGCACGTGCTCGCCTGGTTGCTCACTGAACGGGCGATCGAACTCGGCCAGATGGCCGTGGAGGAAGCGACGGCTTCGGCGCGCCGGCTGGGCGATGCCGCCCCCAGCGACGCCAGTTCGATGGAAGGGCTGCCGCGATCGGCCATTGCGCTCATAGACGCCAGCCAGGATCTCTACGCACGGGTCCGCCGCCTGGAGACCGAGGCGCCGGAGCCGGCATCGGGCGTCAGTCCCGCGCTCAGCCTGCTCGACCGGCTCGAACGGGCCTTCTGAGTCGACGATATTGGCCGAATGCCAGCGCGGAAGCCTAGCGCGACGGCCGCCAGGTCAGCACGCGCCATAGATACCAGCCGCCCAATGCCATGAGCAGCAAGGTCGAGGCGAGGCCGAGCCATTGCTCCATCTCGCCGAAGCGCGTGCCGAGAATCCAGCCGCCCGCCGCCAGCATCGCCGACCAGCCGATCGTGCCGACCGACGACCAGAGGACGAACGGCAGGAAGCGCATCCGCATCAGGCCGGCGGGGACGGACACGAGCGAACGGATCGTCGGCAGCATCCGGCCGATGCAGACGAACAGATAGCCATGCCGCATGAACCAGCGTTCGCCGCGGTCGACTTCGGCCCAGTCCATCGTCAGCCAGCGGCCATGGCGGTCGATCAACGGCTTGAGCCGTGCCAAGCCCAGAGCGCGCGCCGCAATATACCAGACGATATTGCCGAGCATCGCGCCCGCACTGCCGGCGAGGATCGCGAACGACAGCGACATATGGCCCTTCGCGGCCTGCAGCCCGGCCATCGACATGATCACTTCCGATGGGATCGGCGGAAAGACGGTCTCCCCGAACATCAGCAGGAAAACACCGAGATAACCGCCCTGGGCGATCATCTCCTGGACCCAATCGGTCATTCAAGAACTCCGCTGCGCGACTTTGGATTCGATGGCGTCCCATATCAGCGCCGGTGTGTCGGTACCGTTAAAACCATCGATTGCCACGATGCCGGTCGGCGAAGTGACGTTGATTTCGGTCAGATGGCCGGCGATCACGTCGATTCCGACGAAGATCAGCCCGCGCGCGGCGAGATCGGCGCCGAGCGCGTCGCAGATCTCCATCTCGCGCGCGGACAGCTCGGTCGCGTTGGCGCGCCCTCCGGCGGCGAGATTCGAGCGAATTTCGCCGGCCTTGGGCAAGCGGTTGATCGCCCCCGCCACCTTGCCGTCGACCAGCACGATTCGCTTGTCGCCCTTGGCGACATCGGGGAGAAAGGCCTGGACCATGAACGGCTCTCGCCAGACTTGGCCGAACAGTTCGGTGAGCGCCGCGAGGTTGGCATCGTTGCGGCCGACATGGAACACTGCGGAACCCGCATTGCCGTAGAGCGGCTTCACCACCACCTCGCCATGCTCCACATGGAAGGCGCGGGCATCCTCGAGCCGCCGCGTTATCATCGTCGGCGGCATGAAGCGGGCATAATCGAGCACGAACAGCTTCTCGGGCGCGTTGCGTACCGAGGCGGGGTCGTTGACCACCAGCGTGTGCGGCTGGACGCGCTCGAGCAGATGGGTGGCGGTGATATAGGCGAGATCGAACGGCGGATCCTGGCGCATCAGCACGACGTCGACGTCGTCTATCAGGTCCAGCACGTTCGGTTCGCCATATTCGAAATGATCGCCCTTCACCCGCTGAAGCCGGATGATCGGCCGGGCGGGGGCCGACACCCGGCCATCGCGATAGCAGAGATCCCCCGCCTGATAATGCCACAGCCGATGCCCGCGCTCGAGCGCCCCGAGCATGATGGCGAAGGTCGAATCGCCGGCGATGTTGATCGTCTCCAGCGGGTCCATCTGGACGGCGACATTCAAGGGCATCATCGGACTCCGCTGGTTCCGGGGGCTTAACTAGGGACGGCGGGGGCGATTGTCACCCGTGCCAGACATTCTTCAGATGCACCGGCAACCGCCACGGCCGCACCAGCATCACGTCGATGCGTATCTCCTCTGCGCCGGCGTCATAGCGGGGGAGCAGCGCCTGCGCCGCAGCGGCCACCCGCCGCAGCCGATATTCGTCGACGGCGAGCGCGAGCGCCGCCGCGCCGCCGCGGGTCTTGACCTCGACAAAGGCGAGCGTGCGGCCGCGTCTGGCGACCAGGTCGACTTCGCCGCGGCGGGTGCGCACCCGCTCACCGACGATCCGCCATCCCTGCAGGCGCAGCCACCAGGCGGCGATGCGCTCGCCGCTGCGGCCCTGCTTCTCGGCGAGCTGCCGGTTCAATCCTGGTCCTTGAGTGCCATCGCGCGGGCATAAAGCTCGCGGCGGTTGAGGCCCGTCCGTTTGGCGACCTCGCTTGCGGCGCGGCCGACCGACAGATGGGCCAGCGCGGCGCGCAACAGCGTATCGGCGTCATCGGGGCTGGGCGCGGCGCGCGGACCGGGCGGGCCGACGATCACGACGATCTCGCCCTTCGGCCCGGCGTCGGCATAGCGGGTGGCAAGATCCGGGAGCGGTGCGACGACCGCTTCCTCGAAGGCCTTGCTGATCTCCCGGACGACCGCCGCGTCGCGTTCGCCGAGGCCTCGGGCGAGCGCCTCGAGCGTGGCGCCGAGACGAGGCCCGGATTCATAGAGGATCAGAGTCGCCCGTATCCCGGCTACCTCGGCGATCGCCGCTTCGCGCGCTTTCTCCCTGGCCGGCAGGAACCCCAGGAAGAAGAAGCGGTCGGTAGGCAGCCCGGCCAGAGTCAGGGCCGCAATGGCCGCGCAAGGCCCTGGCAGCGTGGTCACTGCGATGCCCGCCGTGCGCGCGTCGCGCACCAGCTTGTAGCCGGGATCGGAGATGAGCGGGGTTCCCGCATCAGAGACAAGGGCAACCGCCTGGGTGGCCATCTTCGCGATCAGGCCAGGGCGCACCTTGTCGGCATTATGGTCATGATAGGGTGTCATCGGCCGTTTCGCGCCGATCCGCTGGAGCAGCTTGGCGGTCACGCGGCTGTCTTCGACCGCTATCGTTTCGGCCCGGGCGAGAACCGACGCGGCACGTGGGGAAAGATCGCCCAAGTTGCCGATTGGCGTGGCCACGATATAGAGGCCGGGGGGGAGCGGTGCTTCGGGCGCGTGCGCGTCGGGGGCGCCGTCATCGGAAAAACGGATCATAAGGCAGAGTAGATGACAGAGGCTCCCGCATACAGGCAACCACGCAGTGCATTTCTGCCATGGGCGGCGCTCAGCCTGTCGGTCCTGTTGGCAAGTTGCACCGCGGGCCCCCGGGGCAAGCCCAGGCCGGTGGCGCCGCCGCCGCCGGTCGCGGCTCCCGATGAGACCGGCCTGCCCGAGGATCAAGCCCGTCATCGCGTCGCGCTGCTGGTGCCGCTCTCGGGGCCTAACGCCGCCGTCGGCCAATCGATCGCCAATGCCGCGACGATGGCGCTGATCGACACTGGCAACAAGTCGGTCCGCGTCACCACCTATGATACCGCGACGGGCGCGGCGGCGGCGGCGCAGCGCGCGTTGACCGAGGGTAACCGGCTCTTCCTGGGGCCGCTGCTGTCGGAGGATGCGGTTGCGGTGGCGCCTGCGGCGCGAAACGCCGGTGTACCGGTGATCTCCTATTCGAACGATACCGCCGCCGCCGGCGACGGTGTATTCGTGATGGGCTTTTCCCCCGCCCAGTCGATCGACAGGGTCGTCCGCTATGCCAAGGGCCGGGGCATCCAGCGTTTCGCCGCCTTGGTGCCGACTGGAATTTACGGCCGCAATGCCTCGACGGCGATGATCCGCTCGGTCGAGAATGCCGGCGGGAACCTTGTCGCGATGAAGACCTATGAACGCAAGCCGAAGGCCCTCGAGCGCGCGGTCGCCGAACTGGGCCGGAATCAGGGCTATGACGCGGTGCTCATCGGCGACACCGCCCGTCTCGCGATCAGCGCGGCGCCGCTGATCCGCAGGAGCTCGAGCCCGCAGGCGCGTCTTCTCGGCACCGAATTATGGGCTGCGGAGCCAAGTGCGCTGCGGGTGGCGGTGCTCGGCGGATCCTGGTTCGCAAGTGTCTCGGACAGCCGCTATCGGCAGCTCGCCTCTGCCTACCGCCGCCAATTCGGAAAATCGCCCTTCCGGCTGGCGAGCCTCGGCTATGATTCGATGCTGCTGGTGATCAAGATCGCGCGTGACTGGCCGATCGGCGCGCGCTTCCCGACCGGTCGCCTGCGCGACGAGGATGGTTTCGTCGGAGTCGATGGCGCGTTCCGCTTTGGTCCCAACGGCGTCGCCCAGCGTGCGCTGGAAGTGGCAGAGGCCGGCCCGGGCGGCGTGAAGACGGTGTCGCCGGCGCCAACCAGCTTCAAGGAGTAGCCATCAGGCTTCCCCTGCGCCCGAATGGCGTGCCTGGTCAACCGGTCCGTTGAGCCCCGCGGGCCAATCGAATGGATTCCGCCCTAAACCGCCACGATCTCCGCGAGAATCGCGTCGAGCAGCAGCATGCCCGCCTCGGTGACGTGAAGGTGCTCCTCCGTGAGCGTCAGCAGGCCCTGATCGGCCAATAGCCTGACCGCGCCGCGATCGATCAGCCGCCCGGCGGGAAGGCCGCTCAGCGCGGCGATCCTGGCGAGGTCCACCCCTTCGTTGAGCCGCAGGCCCATCAGTAGTGCCTCCTGCGCGCGGGATTCGGGGCTCAGCGCGGTTTCCTGCTCGATGCCATGGTTGTGGGCATCCACGCGAGCGAGCCAGTTTTCGGGTTTCCTGCGGCGGACCGTGGCCATGCCATCGCGCCGACCATGCGCCCCGGGGCCGATGCCCGCATAATCGCCATAGCGCCAATAGGTCAGGTTGTGCCGGCTCTCCGAGCCGGGTCGGGCGTGGTTGGAGATCTCATAGGCCGGCAGTCCCGCGGCGGCGGTGCGTGCGCGGGTCGCTTCGAACAGGTCGGCGGCGCGATCGGGCTCGAGCGCAGCCAGCTCGCCCTTGGCGAAGCGCGCGGCAAACTGGGTGCCGGGCTCGATGGTGAGCTGGTAGAGCGACAGATGCTCGGTCCCGAAGGAGAGCGCGCGCGCCAGTTCGATATCCCACGCCTCGGGGCTCTGCTCCGGGCGGGCATATATGAGGTCGAAGCTGACGCGGGCGAAGGCCTGCTGCGCCGTATCGAGTGCGGCGAGACCTTCGTCGACACCATGGGCGCGACCGAGCCATACCAGTATCTCGTCGTCGAGCGCTTGAAGGCCCAGCGACACCCTGTTGACGCCCGCTCGCGCCAGATCGGCGAAGCGGGCGGCCTCCACCGAGGAGGGATTGGCTTCAAGAGTGATCTCGACGTCCTCGGCGACCGTCCAGTGCCCGGCGGCGGCATCGATCAGCGCGGCGACGGTGGCGGGCGCCATCAGCGATGGCGTACCGCCGCCGAAGAAGATCGATGTCAACCGACGGCCCGGCAGCTTTCCGGCCTCATGGGCGAGATCCTTGAGCAGGGCCGCGCACCACGCCGCCTGATCGATGCTTTCGCGAACATGGCTGTTGAAGTCGCAATAGGGGCATTTGGAGACGCAGAACGGCCAGTGGATGTAGAGGGCGAGCGGCTCCTCTCCTTTCCAGGGCAGGGGAATGCTGTTCAGAAAACCGCCTTGACCAGCTTGGCGAACGCATCGGCTCGATGGCTCATCGCATGCTTCGCCGCAGGGTCCATCTCGCCGAACGTGATGTCGTGGCCATAGGGTTGAAACATCGGGTCGTAGCCGAAGCCGTGCTCTCCGCGTGGTGGCCAAACCAGCAGACCATCGACGCGGCCCTCGAAGGTTTCGACATGGCCGTCGGGCCAGGCGATCGACAGCGCGCAGACGAAATGCGCGTCGCGGCCCACATCCTCGCCCTTCTCGGCGAGACGATCATGGACGCGCCGCATGGCTTCGTTGAAATCGCGGCTGCCATCCCCGAGCTCGGCCCAGCGCGCCGAGAAGATGCCGGGCTCACCGCCCAGCGCCTCGACGCACAGGCCGCTATCGTCGGCGAGCGCGGGCAGGCCGGTCAGGTCGGCCGAGAAGCGCGCCTTGAGCTCGGCATTCGCGATGAAGCTCACGCCCGTTTCCTCGGGCTCGGGCACGTCGAGTGCGCCCGCCGAGACCGTCTCGATCCCGAAGGGCTTGAGCAGTTCGCCGATTTCCCGCAGCTTGCCCCTGTTATGGCTGGCGATCACCAGCTTGCCGGGGGCGAGCTTGCGATGCGGGATTTCGATGACGTCGCTCACCGGCCGGCGGCCTTGCGCTGCGCCGCGAAGATTTCGCCGCAGCCGATGCGAGCGAGCCTCAGCAGCCTCAACAGCGCTTCCTCGTCATAAGTCGCGCCCTCCGCGGTAGCCTGGGCCTCGGCGATATTGCCGTTGTCGAGTAGCACGAAGTTGGCGTCGGCATGTGCGTTCGAGTCCTCGATATAATCGAGATCGAGCACCGGAGTTCCCTCATGGATGCCGCACGAGACGGCCGCGACCTGCGCGGTGATCGGATCCTCGGCCAGCAGCCCGGCGGAGAGCAGCTTGTCGACAGCGATGCGCAATGCGACCCAGCCGCCCGAGATGGCGGCGGTGCGGGTGCCGCCGTCGGCCTGGAGCACGTCGCAATCGATCACGATCTGGCGCTCGCCGAGCTTCGCCATATCCACCACCGCGCGCAGCGAACGGCCGATCAGCCGCTGGATCTCCTGGGTACGGCCCGATTGCTTGCCTTTGGCGGCCTCGCGGCTGCCGCGCGTATGGGTGGCGCGGGGGAGCATGCCATATTCGGCGGTGACCCAGCCCTGGCCCTTGCCGCGCAGGAAGGGGGGAACCTTCTCCTCGACCGAGGCGGTGACGAGCACCCTGGTGTCGCCGAAGCTGATAAGCACTGATCCTTCCGCGTGAACGGTGTAGCCGGTTTCAATGCTGATCGCCCGCATTTGATCGGGAGCGCGGCCGGATGGGCGCATGGAGTGTCCTTCTGTCTGTGATGCGGGTGTCTCTTAGGAGCGGACCGGCAAAGTTGGAAGCCTGTTGAGCAGCGGGGGCCTGTCCACTATCTGTTGGACGTGACCAGCGAGCCCCTGTCCGAAATGTCGACCCGCGCGCGCGAAGTGTTTCGCGTCGTGGTCGAGAGCTATCTCGGCTCGGGAATCCCGGTCGGCTCGCGCACGATTTCCAAGCTCGCCGGGCTCAACCTCTCGCCGGCTTCGATCCGCAACGTGATGCAGGACCTAGAGGAGCTGGGGTTACTCGAAGCGCCGCACACCTCGGCGGGGCGGATGCCGACCCAGTCGGGGCTGCGGCTTTTCGTCGACGGCATGATGCAGACCGCCGAACCTTCGGCCGAGGAACGCGCCGCGATCGAGGCCCGTGCATCGCGCGGCAGCCCGGTGGAGGAGGCACTGTCGCAGACCAGCGCCGTCCTTTCGGGCCTTTCGGCCTGCGCAGGCATCGTGCTGGTGCCCCGCAACGAGCCGGTCTTGCGCCAGTTCAGCTTCGTGCCGCTTTCCCGCGAGCAGGCTGTTGCGGTGATGGTGGGCCAGGATGGCAGCGTCGAGAACCGCGTCGTCGATCTGCCACCCGATCTGCCACCGTCGGCGCTGGTCGAGGCGGGCAATTTCATCAGCGAGCGGCTCGCGGGCCTGACCTTGAGCGAGGCCCGCGCCTGTATCGAGGCGGAGATCGGCCGCGAGCGCGCCGCGCTCGACACGGCGGCGGCCTCGCTGGTGACGCGCGGCCTCGCGGTCTGGTCGCGGGATGGCAGCGCGCGGCCTGTGCTGATCGTGCGCGGCCAGGCCAATCTGATCGACCCGTCGGCCGCGGCCGATCTCGAGCGGGTCCGCCAGCTGCTCGACGAGATCGAGGGCAAGGAGGAGATCGCCCGCCTGCTCGA
>CAMLSA010000067.1 GCA_946482655.1 uncultured Sphingomonas sp.
GGATCAAGGTGAGCAGGAAAGGCAGTCCGTCGCGCTTGCCGTTGATCGACCGCCACAGAGAGAAGCCGGTCGCGGCGACCAGCACCGGCACCGGCACCGCCACCAGCAATCCCGGATAGGCGAACCAGCGCTCATAATATTTGCCTTCGAGAAAGGGCGTATAGATGCTGACGGCGCCGATCATCATCAGCAGCAGGATCGCGAAGCGGCGCGCGAAGCGGCGAGCCGCGGTCTGCAGCGGGCCTTCGGTCTTCCAGATCAACCAGCAGGCGCCGAGCAGCGCATAGCCGGCGACCAGGCTCACTCCGGTTAGCAGCGAAAAGGGTGTCAGCCAGTCCCACCAGCCCCCCGCATAAGCGCGGCCGCTTATCGTGACGCCCTGGAGCAGCGCGCCAAGAGTGATGCCCTGGCTAATCGTGGCGACCAGCGATCCGCCGCAAAAGGCGAGGTCCCAGTACGGCCTGTGCCCCGGATCGCGCCAGCGGAATTCGAATGCGACTCCGCGGAAAATAAGCCCGAGCAACATGGCCACGAGCGGCGCATAGAGCGCGGGCAGGATGATCGCATAGGCGAGCGGAAAGGCCGCGAGCAGCGCACCGCCGCCGAACACGAGCCAGGTCTCGTTGCCGTCCCAGACGGGCGCGATGCTGTTCATCGCCTGGTCGCGCTCCCGGCCCACCTTGAAGGCCGGGAACAGGATGCCGATGCCTAGATCAAATCCATCCATCACGACATAGGCTGCCACCGCAAAGGCGATGATGGCGGCCCAGATGACGGTGAGGTCGAGACCGCTCATGGCCTGGCTCCCTCGACCGACTGCGCCGGCGTGATCCCGGCGGCTCGGGTGGGCCCATGCTCCACCGGCGCCGCGCTTTCATGGGCCTGTGGCGGCTTGGACATCAGCTTGAGGATATACCAGGTGCCCAACCCGAACACCGCGAAATAGATGATGATGAAGGCGACAAGCGACGCGCCCACCGCCGGCGCCGCCAGCGGCGAGGCGGAGTCGGCGGTCCGCAGCAGGCCGTAGATCGTATAAGGCTGGCGCCCCACCTCGGTGGTGATCCACCCCGCGATCACCGCGACGAAGCCCGACGGACCGAGCAGCAGCGCGAGCCGGTGGAGCAACCGCCACTCGTAGAGCTTGCCCCGCAGCCGCGCGAGCAGGCTGATCATCCCGAGGCCGAGGATCGCGAAGCCGATAGCGACCATCACCCTGAACGACCAGAAGAGGATCCAGACCGGTGGTTCCTCGTTGTCGGCGATGGTATCCAGGCCGGCAAGCGGCGCGTCGGGATCATGCTTCAGGATCAGCGATGACAATTTCGGTATCTCGACCGCATAATCGACACGCTTCTCGGCACTATTGGGGATACCGAACAGGATCAGCGGCGCGCCATCGGGGTGGCTCCGATAATGGCCCTCCATCGCCATCACCTTGGCCGGCTGATGCTCGAGCGTGTTGAGGCCGTGCGCATCGCCCGCGAGGATCTGGACCGGCGCCACCAGCGCCGCCATCCACATCGCCATCGAGAACATCGTCCGCGCACCGGGGTTGCTTCGGTCGCGCAGCAGGTGCCAGGCGCCCACCGCGCCAACGGCGAGGGCTGTGGTGAGATAGGCGGCGGTCACCGTGTGGACGAGCCGATAGGGAAAGCTCGGATTGAAGATGATCGCCAGCCAGCTCGGTCCTGGCACGAACTGGCCGTTAGCGGCGATCTCATAGCCGACGGGCGTGTGCATCCAGCTGTTCACCGACAGGATCCAGAAGGACGAGACGAAGGTGCCGATCGCGACGGCGCAGGTGGCGCCGAAGTGCAGCCCTTTGCCGACTTTGTTGATCCCGAACAGCATAACCCCGAGGAAGCCGGCCTCAAGGAAGAAGGCGGTCAGCACCTCATAGGCCATTAATGGCCCGATCACCGGCCCCGCCTTGTCGCTGAACACCGACCAATTCGTGCCGAACTGGTAGGACATGACGATGCCCGATACGACGCCCATGCCGAAGGCGACTGCGAAGATCTTGAGCCAATAGCGATAGAGATTGGCGTAGACGCCCTTCCCGGTTCGCAGCCACAGCGCCTCGAGCACCATGAGGTAGCTGGCCAGCCCTATCGAGAAGGACGGGAAGATGAAGTGAAAACTGACCGTGAAGGCAAACTGTATGCGGGCAAGCAGCACGGGATCGAAGGCGTCGAACATCGGCGTGGCGCTCCCCCTGGAGGACGGCAGCGGAGGGATCATGCCAGCGCTCGACCAAAAAGGCTTCTCGAAAATGGCGGGGCAGCGCCCGCTCCCTCTTGCGCATTTCGGCGGGTAGGGACGATTAGCGCAAAGGCGCGCCTCAGGCGGGGAGCTGGTCATGCTTCGCCGCTGGATCGCGTGCGTGCGAGGCGGCTTGTGTTCAACTACTTGTCTGATTAGGAAATCGGCGTGGAAGAAGGTGCATTGCGCGAACGGCTGCTTGCGGCATCGGCAGACGACCTGATGGCGGAGGCACGGCAGCTTCGGGACGCCGGGCATGGCCGCGTCCAGAGCTGGTCGCCCAAAGTGTTCATTCCGCTCACGCAGCTTTGCCGCAATCTCTGCCATTACTGCACTTTCTCGCAGCCTCCCCGCAAAGGTGAGGCCGCCTATCTGAGCCGTGAGCAGGTGCTCGACATCGCCCGCGCCGGCAAGGCGGCGGGTTGCACCGAGGCGCTGTTCACCCTCGGTGACAAGCCCGAGCTGCGCTTCACCGCGGCGCGCGAGGAGCTCGAACGACTCGGTCACCCGACCACCATCTCCTATTTGATCGAGATGTGCGCCGCGGTGCGCGACGAGACCGGCATGCTTCCCCACGTCAACGCCGGAGTCATGACCCGCGATGAAATGGCCGGACTCCGCAAGGTGTCCGCGAGCCAGGGGCTGATGCTCGAATCCGTTTCGGACCGGCTCTGCGCAAAGGGCGGCGCGCATTATCGCTCGCCCGACAAGCTTCCCTCGATCCGGCTCGAGGCGATGCGGATCGCGGGCGAGCTGGCGATCCCCTTCACCACCGGTATCCTGATCGGCATCGGCGAGACCCGTGCCGAGCGGCTCGACGCGTTGCTGGCAATTCGCGGTCTTCACACCAAACATGGCCACATCCAGGAAGTGATCATTCAGAATTTCCGGGCCAAGGCGCGCACCGTGATGGCCGGCGCGCCCGAACCCGACATGGCGGATCTGCTGTGGACCATCGCCGCGGCGCGTATCCTCCTAGGGCCGGGCATGAACATCCAGGCGCCGCCCAACCTGTCGGCCGATGATTTTCCGCAGCTGCTGGCCGCCGGCATCAACGACTGGGGCGGCGTCTCTCCTGTCACCCCCGATCATGTGAACCCCGAGGCGCCCTGGCCCGAGGTCGAGCGACTGCGCGCCGCGACCGGCGCCGCGGGCCGAATCCTCGTCGCACGGCTCGCCGCCTATCCGCAATGGGGCCTCCTCGGGCTCGACAAGTGGCAGGAAAAGGCAATGCACCGGCACATCCTCCGCGCCGCCGATGCGTCGGGCTTCGGCCGCGAGGATCGCTGGTCGCCGGGTCTCGCCCTGCCGCCGCGCCCACCTGAGACGAGGAGCGTCGCCACGGTCGATCCGCGCGTCGAGGCGATCGTCGCCAAGGCCATGGCGGGCACCGGCATCGACGAGGAAGAAATCACGAGATTGTTCGGCGCGCGAGACGCCGACCTCGAGCATATTTGCGGCTCGGCCGACGCGCTGCGCCGCGAGGTCAATGGCGACACCATCACCTATGTCGTCAACCGCAACATCAACTATACCAACATCTGCGGCTACAAGTGCAGCTTCTGCGCCTTCTCGAAAGGCGACACCTCGGAGAATCTGCGCGGCAAGCCCTATGATCTCGACATCAACGAGGTGATCCGCCGCGCTGAGGAAGCGTGGGCGCGCGGCGGTACCGAAGTCTGCCTGCAGGGTGGCATCCACCCCCATTATACCGGCGCCACCTATCTCGGTCTGGCCCGCGCGGTCCGCGCCGCCGTCCCCGAGATGCACATCCACGCCTTCTCGCCGCTGGAAGTGTCGCAGGGCGCGGCTACGCTCGGCATTTCCGTCGAGGATTTTCTGCGACAGCTCAAGGAAGCCGGCCTCGACACCCTGCCCGGCACTGCCGCAGAGATCCTGGACGACGAGGTTCGCGACATCATCTGCCCCGACAAGCTCGACACCGATCAGTGGCTGGACGTCATCGAGACCGCTCACCGGATCGGCTTTCGCACCACCGCGACGATCATGTTCGGCCATGTCGACCGGCACGAGCATTGGGCGCGCCACCTGATCCGCATCCGAGACCTTCAGGCAAGGACCGGCGGTTTCACCGAGTTCGTTCCCCTGCCCTTCATCCATATGGAAGCGCCGATGGGCGTGAAGGGCCAGGCGCGTCACGGCCCGACCCTGCGTGAAGTCAGGCTGATGCACGCGGTGGCTCGGCTTGCGCTCCATCCGCTCATCACGAATATCCAGACGAGCTGGGTGAAATTGGGCCCGCTCGGCGCGGCGGCCTGCCTGACTTCGGGTGCCAACGATCTCGGCGGCACGCTGATGAACGAGAGCATCTCGCGCGCCGCGGGCACCACCCATGGCCAGGAAATGCCCGCCGAGGCAATGGAGGGGCTGATCCGATCGATCGGCCGCCACCCGCGCCAGCGCACGACTCTCTACGGCCGGGTGAGCCAGGAGATCCATCTGCGCAGCCTCAACGCGGCCGAGCTTACCCCGATGGTGCTGACCCCACCCCGCAAGCAACGCATCCACTGACATTGCGATAATCGGGTTTGCATCCTAAGCCCCGCCCATGACCGAAGAATCCGCCGCGCTGATGCTCCTCGCCCTGAGCGGGGTGCCCATCGTCGAACAGGGCGCCGATCTCGCCGAGATCATCCTGTCCGCGCTCGACCATGAGGGGCAGCGGCTCGAGGATGGCGACATCGTCGCGGTTGCGCAGAAGATCGTGTCGAAAGCCGAGGGACGGGTGGTCGATCTCGCGACCGTCAAGGCTTCGGCGAAGGCCGCCGAGATTGGGCTCGAAGCCGACAAGGATCCGCGCCTGATCGAGCTGATCCTTGGAGAATCGCAGGAAGTGATGCGAATCCGCAAGGGCGCGATCATCGTCCGCCATAAATTGGGGCTGGTGCTGGCCAATGCCGGCATCGATCAGTCGAATGTCGAGCATGGCGGCAAGACGCTGGCGCTGCTCTTGCCCGTCGATCCCGACGCCAGCGCTCGCTCCATTCGCGACAAGCTGATCGAGCGTAGTGGCGTCGACGTCGCGGTGCTGATCATCGACAGCCTCGGCCGCGCGTGGCGGACCGGCACCACCGGCACCGCGATCGGGGTTGCAGGCGTGCCCGGAATGATCGACCTGCGCGGCCGTCGCGACCTGCACGGCCGCACGCTGGAAACGAGCGAACTCGGCTTCGCCGACGAGATCGCCGCCGCGGCATCGCTGATCATGGGCCAGGCCGATGAGGGCCGGCCGGTCGTGCTGCTGCGCGGCATCGGCTATGATCGCCGCTGCGGCAGCGCCGCCGAACTGGTCAGGCCGCGGCACATGGACCTATTCGCATGATTCTCGCTCTCGCGGGCGGGGTCGGCGGGGCGCGGCTCGCCAAGGGTTTGGCCGCGATCCTGCCGCCTGAAAAGCTCACGATCGTCGTCAACACCGGCGACGATTTCGAGCATCTCGGCTTGCTCGTCTGCCCGGATCTCGACACGGTCTGCTACACGCTCGGCGGGGTGAACAACATAGCCCAGGGCTGGGGGCTGGAGGGCGAGAGCTGGGCCTTCATGGACGCGCTCGGCAAGCTCGGCGGCGAGACTTGGTTCAACCTTGGCGACCGCGACCTCGCCACTCATCTCACTCGTACCGCCATGCTCGGCCACGAGAGCCTGTCGGCCATCACCGCCTTTCTCGCCGGCAAGCTCGGCATCGCCCATCCGATCGCGCCGATGAGCGACGATCGTGTCCGCTCGATCGTCGACACCGACGAGGGCGAGCTCGCCTTCCAGCATTATTTTGTGCGCCGACGCGCCGAACCGCGCTTCCGCGCGATCCGCTTCGATGGGATCGAGACGGCAAGCCCCTCCCCCGCCTTCCTGGGAACGCTCGACGAGCCGGCGCTCGAGGCGATCATCCTCTGCCCGTCCAACCCGGTGCTGAGCATCGCGCCGATGCTCGCTCTGCCCGGCATCCGCGCGCGGCTGGAGACCCGCTCGGTGCCGATTGTCGCGGTATCGCCGTTCATCGGCGGCAAAGCCGTCAAGGGCCCCGCCGCCAAGATCATGAGCGAAATCGGCGTCGCGACAACGCCGGCTGGCCTTGCCGCTTACTATGGCGGCCTGCTCGACGGGATCGTCGTCGACCATCAGGATGGGGATGCCGACGTCCCCGAAGCCGCGCTGCACGTCACTGACACATTGATGCGCGGGTCAATGGATCAGCGGCGCCTCGCCGCCGAGGCGCTGGCCTTCGCGCGCAGCCTGCGCTGACATGACCTGCTATGCGATTCTCGCCGTCCGCCCGGTCGATCAAGGCAAGAGCCGGCTGTCGGATTCGCTCAGCAACGACGAAAGAATATCTTTGAACTATAGAATGTTTCGGCACGTTTTTTCCACCATGAAAGAAGTTTTTCCTGCCGGCCGGATCATCGTGATCAGCCGTTCGGGGACATTGTTGGAAGAGGCCCGCATGGGCGGAGCCTTCGGCCAGCAGGAAGAAGCCGGCGAACTCAATTCCGCCTTGTCGCAGGGGGCCCGGTTCGCCGTCGATCGCGGCGCGAGCGCGCTGCTCAACGTGAGCAGCGACCTGCCCTTCCTTGAGACCAGAGACATCCTGGCAATGCTGGCTGCTGCCGGCGACATCGTGATCGCGACTGACCGGACCCATAGCGGCACCAACGCGCTGCTCGTGCGCCGGCCATTTGCGATCCCCTACCGTTATGGGCTGGGAAGCCTTGCCGCGCATCTTGCCGCCGCCCGCGAAGCTGGACTGACCGCCACCGTCATCGACCGGCCCGGTCTCGCGCGCGACATCGACACGCCGGCCGATCTCGCTGAGCTCTCCGAAGGCTGAACCGTCGGCGCAACGAAGGGATCGAGCGCGCAGGCGCACGCGTTTCTGAAGGCCAGTGCCGGTCATAGGAGGTGGACATGCGCGACAATAGCGGCAGCGGTAAATCGAACAATAACAACCGGAATCCGACGCTCGACGAGCATCAGCAAGCCGGCGGGCATCGTCCGGCGCACCCTCCAGACGGCGGCAAGGCCACAATCGGCGGCAATGCTCGCCAGCGTGGCGAGGATCCATCGCCCGATAACCGGCTTCGCGGCGAGACCGCGATCAACGACCGGACGCCTCCGGTCGACGTGGATCGCGAAGGGTGACCAGTGGGGCATGTGATCGGCTGGAAGCTCGATTCCGCTGAAAGAGCCGAGTTGCTCGGCCGCTTTCCGCCGCGCTGGCCCGACATCGTCGCCGACCACGTCACTCTCCAGGTGGACGCGCCCGAAGACGCGCCTCTGCCCCTGGAGGCGACCGGCGAAGTTGTCGGCAGGGTCGATGACGGCCGCGGCCTGCAGGCGCTGGTCGTACGGATAGGCGGCACCACCGATCGTCCGGACGGGAGCACATATCACATAACTTGGTCACTCGACCGCAAGCGGGGACGTCGGGCGGCCGACAGCAACGAGGTCCTCGCCCGGCAGGGCTGGGTGAACCTGCCCGAACCGGTCCCCCTTTCGCTGCGGCCGGCGCGCTTCTGATGCAGCTGTTCCTGGACTGCGACGGCGTGCTCGCCGATTTCGATTCGGGCGCCGAAGCCGTGCTCGGCCTGCCGCCGCGGGTGTTCGAAAAGCGCCATGGCCTTCCCGAATTCTGGCGGCGGCTGGCGCGGCATAGCGACTTCTACGCCAAGCTGCCGCTGATGCCCGACGCGATGCGGCTGTTCGACGCGGTCCGCCATCTCGATCCGATCATCCTCACCGGCTGTCCGCGCGGCGGTTGGGCCGAAAGGCAGAAGGAGAGATGGGCGGCTCGGCATTTCCCCGGCACGCGCATCATCACCTGCATGGCGGTCGACAAACGCCGGCACGCCGCCCATGGCGACATCCTCGTCGACGACACGCTGAAGCACCGCCACCTCTGGGAACGGGCGGGCGGCATCTTCGTCCATCATCTCAGCGCCGAACGGACGATCGCCGAGCTCGACCGCCTCATTCCGCAAGGCTTGAACCGGCAGCACTCGGCGACCGCCGAGTGATTTATTTTTCGATGGCGTCCGCGATGAACTTGTCGAGCAGGCGCACGCCGTAGCCGGTCGCGCCCTTGTCCCAATAGGCGGCCGGCTTCGAGGCCCATACCATTCCGGCGATGTCGAGGTGTGCCCAACTCACTCCGTCGTCGATGAAACGCTTGAGGAACTGGGCCGCCGTTATCGAGCCGCCCTCGCGCGGGCCGACATTCTTCATGTCGGCGATCGGCGAGTCGATCAGTTTGTCATAGACCTCGCCCAGCGGCATCCGCCACAGCTTGTCGCCAACCGAGGTGCCGGCCGCCAGAAGCTTTTCGGCGAGGTCGTCGTCATTCGCGAACATGCCGCCATATTCGAAGCCGAGCGACACGATCATCGCGCCGGTCAAGGTGGCGAGATCGATGATCGTCTTGGGATTGCGGGTTTTCTGAACCCAGGTCAGCGCATCGCACAGCACGAGGCGTCCCTCGGCATCGGTGTTGATCACCTCGATCGTCTGGCCGGACATCGACGTCACGATGTCACCGGGGCGCTGAGCATTGCCATCGGGCATATTTTCGACGAGCCCGCACACGCCGATGACATGCGCCTTCGCCTTGCGCAGCGCGAGCGCCTTCATCGTGCCAGCGACCGCGCCGGCGCCGCCCATGTCCCACTTCATGTCTTCCATGCCACCGGCGGGCTTGATCGAGATCCCGCCGGTGTCGAAGGTGACGCCCTTGCCGACGAGCGCGATCGGCGGCTCGGCGCCGCTGGTACCGTCCCAGGTCATCGCCAGCAGCTGCGGCTGCCGTACCGAACCCTGAGCGACGCCGAGCAGCGCGCCCATGCCGAGTGCAGCCATCGCGTCGCGGTCGAGCACCTCGATCTTCACACCCAGATCGGCGAGCGGCCGGCAGCGTTCGACGAAGCTCTCGGGATAGAGGATGTTGGCCGGCTCGGTTATGAGCTCCCGCGTGAACATCACGCCTTCGGCCACCGCCTGGCGATCGGGCCAGAGGTCGGTCGCCCCGCTGCCGCCGCCGACGATCACGATCTCCTCGAGCGATGGCTTCTGCTTGGCTTCGAGCCTGGTGCGGTAGACGTCGTGCCGCCAGCCGCGCAGCACCGCGCCGAACGCGAGTGATATCGCCGCCTCGGGGGGATTTGAGCCCGCCACCGCACTGATGTCGACCACCAGCGTCGTCTCGCCCGAAGTGAGCAATTTGGCCGCCAGCGCCGCGCCGGCTCGGTCGAAATCATTCTTGCTCCCGACACCGACCAGCAGCAGACGACGATGGGCCGCATCGGTCTCGCCGAAGAATTCCACCACCGCGCCGCTCTCCCCGTCGAAGCGATTTGCCGCGGCTGCCGCACGGGCGAGCATCCGGACGGGCTCCGGCAATGCGGCGAGGCCGGCGCCGTCCAGGGTCGCAGGGGCGATCGCGATCGCCAGGGCATGAGTCGCGGCAGGCCGGCTCTCGGCAAAGCTGATACGCATGAATGAAGTTTCCTTGTTCCGAACGGGCTTCATCTAGGATAGCGATGCCAGGCCCGCAACGGTGCTCTTGGCTGTTTGGACAGCGGAGGATTGCAGCGGGGCTCCGGGTGCGATAGGCGGCGCCAACGCTCTTATAGGCCGCCCGTTCGCGCCCGTGATGTGGGGTTGTGTGAAGAAGCCAAGATTTTTCCTGCTGGCAACCACCCTTCCCTTGCTCTGTGCGGGACCGCAGCTTGCCGCTCAGAACCTTGTGCCCTCCGCGCCACCGCCTTCGCAGGGCGACGCGCCGACCCCCGCGAACGAGGAAGAAGTGACCTTCGCCGCCGACACCCTGTCGTTCGACAGCGAGGCCGAGGTGGTGGTCGCGACCGGAAATGTCCGCATGGCGCGGCGCGGCGATCGGCTGCGCGCCGACAGGGTGCAGTGGAACCAGCGGACGGGCGTGGTCCGCGCCGAAGGAAATGTCGCGGTGGTCAATAGCGCCAACGACACGCTGTACGGCGATTCGGTCGAGCTCACGGATTCCCTGCGCGACGGCGTGATCGAGAATTTGCTGCTCGTGCTGAACGACGGCGGCCGGCTCGCCGCGGTCCGCGGCGTACGCCGGAACGGCGTCTCGACGCTTGACAAAGCGGTCTACACGCCCTGTTCGGTGGTCGACAGCAACGGCTGCCCCAAGGAGCCAATCTGGAAGATCAGCGCGGTCAAGGTCGTCCATGACCCCGTCAGGCACCGGATCAGCTATGACGGCGCCCGGATCAGCTTTCTCGGCGCCCCGATATTGTGGCTGCCCGGCCTGTCCCATCCGGACGGCAGCGAAGGCGGCGGCTCGGGCTTCCTGCTGCCGAACATCCAGTACAGCCGGGTCAACGGTGCCGAGTTCGCGCTTCCTTATTATATCCAGCTCGCGCCGAACCGCGACCTGACGATTACCCCGCATCTCTACACCGAGGTGCTGCCCGCGATCGAAGCCCAATATCGCGCGCTGACCGGCCACGGCGCCTGGCAGGCGACGGGCATGCTGACCTACAGCTCCCGCTTCTCGGCGACGACCGGCGCCGCACCGCGGCCCAACAGCAACAAGGATATCCGTGGATATCTCGATGCGAATGGGCGATTCCAATATGGCCCCCACTGGACGCTGTCCGGATCAATCCGGGCGACCACCGACCGGACCTTCCTGCGCCGCTACGACATCTCGCGCGACGATCGGTTGCGCAATCAGATCAACGCCGAGCGGATCACCCGGAACAGCTATCTTTCGATCAAGGGCTGGGCGGTCCAGACGCTGAGAACCAACGATCGCCAGGGACAGCAGCCCATCGCACTGCCCGCCATCGACTATCGCCTGCGGATGACCGATCCGCTGGTGGGAGGATCTATCCAGCTCCAGGCGAACACGCTCGCCCTGATCCGAACCGGCGGACAGGACACTCAGCGCGCCTTCGCCGCCGTGCAGTGGGATCTTCGCCGCTACACGCCGCTGGGCCAGGAAGTGACCTTCACCGCCTATGGCCGCGGCGATGTCTATCATACCGATCAGGTCGGACAGACCAACACGGTGGTCTATCGCGGCAATGCCGGCTGGTCCGGCCGAGGAATAGTGGCGCTGGCCGCCGACCTGCGCTGGCCACTGATCGGCAATTTCCTCAATGGCTCACAACGGATTACTCCTCGCGTACAGATCGTCGCCAGCCCTAAAACACGTAATCTGAGCCTGCCCAACGAGGATGCCCGGTCCATCGATCTCGAAGATAGCAACCTGTTCGCGCTCAATCGCTTCTCCGGCTATGATCGCTGGGAAGACGGCAGCCGGATCACCTATGGCGCGGAATGGGCCGTCGATCTGCCGGGCATCTCGTTCAACACGGTGATCGGTCAGAGCTATCGGCTCGACAACAAGCGCACCTTGCTCCCGGTCGGCACCGGACTGTCGGAGCGACTTTCGGATATAGTCGGGCGGACGACCCTGAAATATGGTCGCTTCCTCGAAGTCACCCACCGCTTCCGGCTCGACAAGGACAATTTCGCGATCCGCCGCAACGAGATCGACGCCACGGTGGGCACGCGCAGGACCTATGTGACCGCCGGCTATCTGAAGCTCAATCGCGATGTCGCGGCCAGCATCGAGGATCTGCGCGACCGCGAAGAGATCCGGCTGGGCGGACGGCTCCAGATTTCCCGCTATTGGTCGATTTTCGGCTCTACCGTCGTCGACCTGACGAGCCGCAGGGAAGATCCGCTCACGCTATCCGACGGATATCAGCCAATTCGCCACCGTCTCGGGATTCTCTACGATGACGATTGCATCGAGCTTGGCGTCACCTGGCGGCGCGAATATGATGCGATCGGCGATGCTCGGCGCGGCAATACCTTCCTGTTGCGGCTGGCGCTCAAGAATTTGGGCCGCTAAGCGTGCATTCAGCGGGCACCTGCCAGGAACGCCCATCCAATATAGTCGAGGATTCTACCAGGTGCGTCGAATGAAGCTGAGCCAAGGCAAGTTTTTCCTGTTGGCGTTTGCCGGCGCGATGGCAGTGTCCGCACCCCTGATCGGCCAGACCGTTGGCGGCGACGAGGATATCGCCGGCGCTCTCAACCTTCCCAAGGACATCACCGTCTTCGGCAAGCGCGATCCCAACGTCCGTACCGCGACCGCGATCGTCAACGGCACGATCATCACCCAGACCGATGTCGATCAGCGGCTCGCGCTGGTCGTTGCGGCCAACGGCGGCAAGATCGCCGAGGACGAGAAGGAGCGACTGCGCCTTCAGGTGCTGCGCAACCTGATCGACGAAACGCTTCAGATCCAGGAGGCGGCCGCCCAGAAGATCGAGGTGTCCAAGGAAGAGATCGACCAAACCTTCCTGCGCGTCGCCACCAACTTCAAGCGGACGCCCAAGCAATTTGCCGACTATCTGCGCTCGCAGGGCGCCTCCGAGGTATCAATCAAGCGCCAGATCGAAGGCGAGCAGGCCTGGCGCCGCGTGCTCAGCCGCAAGGTCGAGCCGTTCATCGCGGTCAGCGAGGACGAGGTCAACGCGATCATCGCGCGGCTCAATGCCACCAAAGGCGCCAACGAATATCAGGTCGGCGAGATATTCCTGTCGTCGACCCCCGAAACCGCCGTCGAGGCCAAGGCGAACGCCGACCGGATCGTCGATCAAATCCGCAACGGCGCGTCCTTCGCCGCCTATGCACGCCAATTCTCCGAAGCCTCCACCGCAGCCGTCGGCGGCGATCTCGGATGGGTTCGCGCCGAACAACTGCCTGATCAGCTCGCAAGCGTCGTCACCACGCTCGCCAACGGCCAGATAAGCACTCCCATCCCGGTGCCGGGCGGCTATTCGATCGTCCTGCTGATCGACAAGCGTCAGGTGCTCGGGAGCGACCCGCGCGACGCGGTGCTGGCGCTCAAGCAGCTGAGCCTCGACTTCCCCGCAGGGATATCCCAGGCCGAGGCACGGCCGAAGGTGGAAGCCTTCGCGAAGGCGGTGCAGACGATCCAGGGTTGCGGCACGGCCAATGACATCGCCGCCACGGTCGGCGCCGACGTTGTCAACAACGACCAGATCAAGATCCGTGATCTGCCGCCGCAGCTGCAGGAGCTGATGCTCAACCTGCAGGTTGGCCAGGCCACCCCGGCCTTCGGCTCGCTTACCGATGGCGTTCGCGCGCTGGTGCTGTGCGGCCGCGACGATCCGCCGGCCGCATCGGGGCCCTCGTTCGAACAGATCCAGTCGCAGATGGAGCAGGAGCGTGTAAACCGGCGCGCTCAACGCTATCTGCGCGATCTTCGCCGTGACGCGGTGATCGAATATCGATGAAGCCATGGAAATAAGCCCGCTCGCCATCGCGCTGGGCGATCCCGCCGGGATCGGACCGGAGATCACCGCCAAGGCTTGGGATGCGCGTGGGCAATATGGGCTGGCTCCGTTCTTTGCGATCGGAGACCGGCGCTCGATCCAGGCGGTCTGGAACGGACCGGTCCAACTGATTGCGAGCCCTGACGAGTCGTGCCGCTGCTTCGATCAGGCGCTGCCGTTGATCCAGATCGAGGACACCGGTCCGATCATCCCCGGTGAGCCCGATCTCGCGGGCGCGCGTTGCGCCCTCGATTCGCTCGAGCTGGCCGCCGGGCTCGCCCGCTCGCCGATGGTCGGAGGGCTGGTGACCGCGCCGGTGGCCAAGGCCCAGCTTTATGCCATCGGCTTTGCTCATCCGGGCCAGACCGAATTTGTCGCCGAACGGTGCGGGATCGCCGCCGCCAATGCGGTGATGATGCTCGCCGGCCCAACGCTGCGGACGGTACCGATCACGACGCACATGCCGCTACGCGACGTTGCCGATTATGTGACGGTCGACCTGATCGTCGCCAAGGCACGCGCCACCGATCGTGGGCTGGCACGTAATTTCGGCATCGAGCGGCCCCGCCTCGCGATCGCCGGCTTCAATCCGCACGCCGGTGAGATGGGCGCGATCGGCCGCGAGGAGATCGAGCTGATCCTCCCCGCGATCGAGATATTGCGAGCCGAAGGCATCGATATCGTTGGTCCGCTTGCCTCCGATACTATGTTCCACGCCCGCGCTCGCGCGCAATATGACTGCGCGCTGTGCCTGTATCATGACCAGGCGCTGATCCCGCTGAAGACGCTCCATTTCGACGAGGGCGTCAATATGACCCTCGGCCTGCCGATCGTGCGCACCGCACCCGATCACGGCACGGCCTTCGGGATTGCGGGTCAGAACAGGGCCAACCCGGGTGCGATGATCGCGGCGATCTCGCTCGCCGCCGAAGCCGCGCGGAACCGCTTCATCCACGCATGAGCCGGGCGCAATGAGCCGGTTCTTGGCCGACCTGCCGCCGCTGCGGGACGTGATCGCGCGGCACGGCCTCAGCGCCAGCAAGGCGCTGGGCCAGAATTTTCTGCTCGACGGCCAGTTGCTCGACCGGATCGCCCGCGTCCCGGGCGATCTCGAGGGGCAGATGGTCTACGAGGTCGGTCCAGGGCCCGGCGGCCTTACTCGCGCGCTGCTCGGCGCCGGCGCCTCGGTGGTCGCCGTCGAACGCGACGATCGCTGTCTGCCGGCGCTCGCCGAGCTCAATGGGGCATCGGGCGGACGCCTGCGGGTGATTTCGGCCGACGCGATGAAGATTGACGAGCAGGCGGAAGCGGGCGACGGTGCGCATGTCGCTTCCAACCTGCCCTATAACGTCGGCACGGCCCTGTTCGTCCGCTGGATGACGGGCGACGCCTGGCCGCCCTGGTGGCGATCCATGACGCTGATGTTCCAGAAGGAGGTCGCTGAACGGATTGTCGCGAAACCCGATACGTCCGCCTATGGGCGGCTCGCGGTACTCGCTCAATGGCGCGCGCGGCCGGTGGTTGCGATGAAGGTCCATCGTTCGGCCTTCGTGCCGCCACCCAAGGTTATGTCGGCGGTGATCCACGTCGTGCCCGGCGAGCAGCCCGGTGGCGTGTCGGTGGGCACCATCGAGGCACTGACAGCGGCGGCCTTCGGGCAACGCCGCAAGATGCTCCGCCAAAGTCTGAAAGGCATGAAGGGAGCGGTGGAGGCGCTGGGCACGGTCGGGATCGATTCCGGACGCCGCGCGGAGACGCTCTCGGTGGAAGAGTTCGTGACGCTGGGCCGGGCGCTGGAGGCGGACGCCTAGCCTGCCCTCCTACAGCGTTCCAGGTTAAGTAGCGGCATAGCCTGAGTTTAGTGGGTAGTTGGCACATTCGGCTGACGGGAAGTGCTCGAGGATTTCGCCGAGCGCAGCAGCTTTTTGAAGCTGATCCCTTGGCGCTGGAAGAAGCTCCCGGCCGCCAGCCCCTGCTCGGCTGAAAGCCGCTCGCGCAGCTCGCCAACGCCAGGCCCGGCGTTGCCGCAACCTGATCCAGCAGTCACTGCCGATGCGTATGAAGCGGCGATCGTAGGCGACCGCGCGACGAGCCCGGCGACACGTCGCCCCGCTCGCGCCAGCGCGCCACCCACCTGATTGCGTTCGACGGCGCCATCCCAAAGCGCAGCGCCGCAGACCGGCACGAGGCGCCACCGGCCACCGCTTTCACCACGCGCTCGCGTAAATCCTTCGAACAGGCTCTCGGCATGGTCCGCAGACCTCCTGCCCAGCACTCATGCTGAATCAGAAAACTTAGCCGAGGGAAATCACCCGCCTCAAATCAGATCAGAAACGCTCTAGAAGCTTGCCGGGTTCGTCAGCTATCTCCATTCCTTAGGGGACCATAAGCGACCAAACCCATTGATATAGCCATTCAGGTTGGATGATGAATACTGCTGGGTCCATAATTGATTCACGCCAATCGACGGGAAAAATCGTGGAGATAAGTTATGACCAACTTAGATCATAATGCGTCAAAGGCTGGTTCAAGACCGGTCGTCCAGGAACATGGCTTCAATCTGCAGGTCACCAACGAACTCGAAATACCGGGAGTTCTGGTCCAAGAGTACGAATATGAATGGGGACCGGACGGCGACATGTCGTCGAAGAACGAGTGTCTCTCGATATACTGGCGGATTTCTCCTTATCGCATATCTGCGTTGTCGTGGACTGACGAGGGGAAAAAACGAGCGATCGGGAGCCTCTCGCTTACGTTGCCTGACCACCAGTTTCGGGCGGCTGCGCTAGCTACCGAACGCGTGCGTGCCGTCTGTTGCCGGGTCGATCCGGAATGGCTTGATTTCATATCGGGCACGAAGGGCGGATGGCGAGTGTCCCGGCCCGAACGATTTCTGGATCTGCGGCACGGCTATATAGAAAGCGCGATGCGCCGCATTGCCGGGGAGATTGCGCATGCGACTCCCTCGGGAACGGAGATGATCCGCCGCCTGTGCGAGATCATGGCGATCGATATTTCGCGCCTGTTCGCCACTGATCCGGAGGAAGATGCGCGATCGGTGCCGACATTATCGCCGGCCGCTCTGCTCGAGATTTCGCGACTGCTTGCGGATTTGGAACAACCTGTTGCGGATATTGGCAGGCTCTCGAGCTTGCTTGAGATTGAAACGGCAAAGCTCAAGCGATTGTTCAGGAACTCGACCGGCCAGACACTGCAGAGCTTTGTCGAGCAGGCCCGCTTTGATAGGGTACGAGAATGGCTCGACAATCGGGAGATCCCCCTAAAACAGGTCGCATATCTTTCCGGCTTCGCCAGCCACAGTAGCTTCGCCTATGCGTTCAAGTGCCGGACCGGGCAGACGCCCAGGCAGTATCGCTACCGTTCGACATAGGCACAGCCTAGTGCGAAGCTGGACCGCCGATCTCAGAAAAAGCCGGAAAGTGGCAGTCCGGCGCCGGAAAGTTCACATGCACCAAGCGCCGCGCCTTTCCAATCACGGGGATTGTGATTAGCGATTGTCCGTGCATTGCGCCAATGCCGATCGAGGCCGAACTTGCGCGACGTGGCCGAGGCGCTCCCGACATCGAAGACCAGTTCGGCGGCTTTCAGCGCTGCGTCCACCGCAACTATCTGTGCCTTTGTCACCGCGATAGAGGCCAGCTCAACCTGATCCTCCGCGAGATTGGCTGCCCACGCCCGATCCAGGGTCGCCGCTGCGCGTTCGACGACAGCTTCTGCCGCGTAGGCGTTCGCTGAAATTTCGCCAATACGACGCTGTACATAGGGATCGTCGATGGACTTCTCGGCAGAGCTATGCACGATCGGCCTGGCATGATGTCTGACAAATTCAACCGCGTCGGCAAGCGCATTGCGTGCAATTCCGGCCTGCAGCGCAGCAAGGTATAATTGCAGGAAAGGCGTAAGAATGGAGCGTTTCTCAGCACCTGTATTCTGCGTGCGGAACTCTTCCGGATTGATCAGGACATTATTAAGCAGCGTCGTGCCACTCCCGGTCAGTCGTTGGCCCATTGCGTCGAAATCGTCCAGCGTGACAAGGCCATCGCGGTCCTTAGGTAGGTCAAAGAATACAAGTTCATCTTCTTCGTTGAGGGCAATGATGCTGATCCAGTCTGCAAAGATCGCGCCGGTGCTGTAATATTTCCGGCCATTGGCGACAAAATTGTCGCCACGCCTTTGGACCCTTGTTTTGAAGGTTGCATGCGCTCCCCCGATTTCGAGAAGAGCGTTTCCGACCACGGCACCGCCGAGATAACGATCAAACCACTTCTTCTTATCAGCTTCCGATCCGTCGCTTAGCAAAGTCTCGATGAATCCGAAACCGGGGCGAATGGCTTGTGCCATATTGGAATCGACAGCCGACAACTGGATGACGGCCCGCATCACATCCTGGACGGAGCCGCCTGATCCGCCATATTCA
>CAMLSA010000068.1 GCA_946482655.1 uncultured Sphingomonas sp.
GCTGCCAATGCCCATCCTGGTGCTCGGCACCTCCTGGCTGCTCTGGCGCAGCCTCAGGCGCGACAGCGACGCGCACCCCTTCCTCTACGCCCTCATCCTGTTCGCGCTGGCGATGATCGGCCTCGCCATCTCGATGTGGCCGGATGTCATTCCCGGGCGGGTCAGCATCTGGGAGGCGGCGGCGACCGAGCGCAGCCAGGTCTTCATGCTCGTGGGCGCGATCGTCATGCTGCCGATGATCCTGGGCTATACAGCCTGGGCCTATTGGGTGTTCCGCGGCAAGGTAGACGATGCCGGTTACCACTGATCCCGATATCAAGCCCGGCCGGCTGTGGCGGCGCCTTGCCTGGTTCGTCGCGATCTGGGCTGGGAGTGTCGCCTCGCTGGCGGTGGTCGCATGGCTGGTAAGGCTGGCAATTCGCTCCTAGGGCCGCAATAGAGGCCGCATTCGCCCGTTCAGTGGGCCGTCCAGGATTCGGGAGAGCCAAAATGAACAAGATCAGCCTCGATCAAGCGAACATCATCATCGCTGCCGCCTTCGCCAAGGGCGAGGAACTGCGCCTCAAGCCGCTGACGATCGCGGTGCTCGATCCCGGCGGTCACCTGATCGCCTTCGCCCGCTCGGACGCCTCCTCGATCCTCCGGCCCCAGATCGCGATGGGTAAGGCCGGTGGTGCACTCGCGCTCGGCATTTCGTCGCGTGTGGTCGGGACGATGGCGGCAGATCGTCCTACCTTCATAAATGCGCTCGGGCAGATCGCCCCGCATGGCGTCATTCCGGCGGCCGGCGGCGTCATCGTCGTCAACGAGCGCGGCGAACCGCTCGGCGCGGTGGGCGTTACCGGCGATACCTCGGACAATGACGAGCTGTGCGCTCTCGCGGGGATCACCAAGGCCGGGCTGACCGCACAGGACGGCTGATTGCGGCGTATGTCCGTAAAGGCGCAGGCCAGCCGATCAACATCTGTCGCGGTCGACATAGCGACGGCGGCCATCGCGATCGACATAATAACAGTCTCTGCCGTCGCGATAGTAGCGACGGTCGTTTGCCGTCACGGCTCCGATAGCCGCGCCGGCGGCAGCGCCGATCGCGGCGCCTTCTCCCACGCCCACGCCGCCGGTGACGGCACCCAGCGCGGCGCCGCCGGCAGCGCCGATCGCCGCGCCTCGTGCGGCGCCGCGAAGGGCGGGGTCGTCCCGCGTTTCGCAGGCGGTGGCGGTCAGCAGCAGCGGCACGGCGAAAATGACGGTGGTAATTGAACGCGTGCGCATAACGATCCTCTCGGCATTGTTCATGCCCCGCTCAACAAACGTCGAAGCGGCGGAAAAGTTCTGGGACCCAGGCGGGGCAAGCGGCCGACGGGTTCGTCGAAGCTTACTGCCCCTGTGCCATCGCGTTCTTCTGGCTGTTCGTCAGTGCGCCGGCATTGATGTCCGAATCGTCGATCGCTTCTTCCCGGGCAGCGCCCGCCTGGCGGGTGGCATCGGCCTTGGCTTCCATCATATCCTCGGATGCACCGGTCATATTCTCGGCGGCGGCGTCCATGGCGTCCGCCCTGTCCTCCGCGGCCTCTTGCGCCTGTTCGCCGAGCTTGTCGTCGCCCTGGCCACCGCAGGCGGCGAGCGCGAGGAAGGTGGCCGAAACGAGGGTCGAGGTGAATGCGCGCATGGATCGCTCCCTGTTAAATTGCGGAGCATGAGCGATTTTATCCGGTGAAGGTTCCCGCACGACGAACATGGTGGCGCGCCCGACAGGATTCGAACCTGTGACCCCAAGCTTAGAAGGCTCGTGCTCTATCCAACTGAGCTACGGGCGCGCGATGGGCGGGAGATAGCGTGGATTGCGCTGCGATGGAACGTGGTTAGTGTGCGCGGCCATGACCGAGACGATGGCCGCCCCGATCGTAGCCGACGCCCAGGCCATAAAGGGCCGTCATTTTCGCTATTTCGACTTCGTGATGGCGGCCTTCGTCACCATCCTGCTGCTGTCCAATGTGCTGGGCGCGGGAAAGGTGGCGAGGATCGACCTGCCCGGCGTCGGCGCCTTGCCTTTCGGTGCGGGCATATTGTTCTTCCCGATCGGCTATGTGCTCGGCGACATATTGACCGAAGTCTATGGCTATGCGCGCGCGCGCCGCTGCATCTGGGCGGGGACGGTGGCGCTGCTGTTCATGGCGTTAATGAGCTGGGTGGTGGTGGCGCTGCCGCCCGCCGCCGATTGGAACGGGCAGGCCGCCTATGAGCAGGTCTTCGGGCAGGTGCCACGCATCGTCTTCGCCTCGATCACCGCCTTCTGGGCGGGTGAGTTCGTCAACAGCTACGTCATGGCCAAGATGAAGGTCATGACCCGGGGCAGGCATCTTTGGACGCGTACGATCGGTTCGACGATCGCGGGGCAGGGTGTCGACAGCCTGATCTTCTATCCGCTCGCCTTCCTCGGCGCCGAGGGCTGGACGACCAGGCTGGTGCTTCAGGTGCTGGTCATCCAATGGCTGCTCAAGGTGAGCTGGGAGGTCATCCTCACCCCGGTCACCTATTTCGTCGTCAACGGCCTTAAGCGGCGCGAGGGTATCGACATCTTCGACGGGCATACCGATTTCACGCCGTTCAAGGCGGCGGTGTAAGGAGTCTCGGCTCGACATCGATCGTGAAGCGAGCCCCGCAGAGGCGACCCGCCGAGTGGCTCACGCCACGGTTTCCAGCAGTCCTTCGAACAAACGGCGGCCGTCGGTGTTGCCATGCGCCGCCTCGATCACCCGCTCGGGGTGCGGCATCATGCCGAGCACATTGCCCGTATCGTTGAGGATGCCGGCGATGTTCCGCGCCGAGCCGTTGACCGGCTCGGCGTAGCGGAAAGCGATCCGGCTCTCACCCTCGAGGCGGTTCAGCGTCTCGGGATCGGCGGTGTAGTTGCCGTCATGATGCGCGACGGGGAAATGGACCGTTTCGCCCGGGTCGTAGCGCGCGGTGAAGGTCGACTGGCTGTTCTCGACGGTCAGCGCCACCTCGCGGCAAACGAAGTTGAGCCCCTCGTTGCGCATCAGCGCGCCGGGCAGCAATCCCGCCTCGGTGAGGATCTGAAAGCCGTTGCAGATGCCGAGCACCGGCACTCCGCGCCCAGCGGCGTCGACGATCGCCCGCATGATCGGGGAGCGCGCCGCCATCGCCCCGGAGCGGAGGTAATCGCCATAGGAGAAGCCGCCCGGCACCGCGATCAGACCGATTCCCGCGGGCAGCTCGGTTTCGCCATGCCACAGCATCTCCGGCGCTTTGCCGGTGATGTCGCGGATGGCGACGGCAAGATCCCGGTCGCAATTGGATCCGGGAAAGACGATGACCGCGCTCTTCATGCGACTATCTCCAGCGACCTAGTTGCGCTCGATCCGGAAATTCTCGATCACGGTGTTGGCGAGCAGCTTCTTGCACATCGCCTCGATATCCGCCTCGCTGACGCCCTCGTCATGATCGAGCTCGATCAGCTTGCCGGCGCGCACGTCATTGACCCCGGAAAAGCCGAGCGAGCCCAATGCATGGTGAATCGCCTTGCCCTGAGGGTCGAGCACGCCGCCCTTCAGGGTTACATAGACGCGGGTCTTCATCGCGGCCTCATCTTTGAAATGTGCCGCCCCTATGGCCGCGAAGCGCCCGCCGGGCAAGGGGGCGTACCTCTATTATTCGAGCATTTCGAGGAGCGCGGGGCTCAATCGCTCGACATCGCTCACGAAGCGTGCCGGCAACCCTTCGTAGATGGCCAGCGCGAGCCCGTCCTCGGGCCCGAGCACGGTAAGCGCGGTCGCCCAGGCATCGGCCAGCATCGCGCTCTGATGGATGACGCTGACCGATCGCAGGCCATGCCCGGCGGGAAGGCCGTTGCACGGGTCGATCGTGTGCGCGCCGCGCCGGTAATCGCCCGAGGTCGCGACGGCGAGGCCGTGCAGCGCGATCCGGAGCCGCGGAAGGGCGAGGCCGGGCGGGTCCTCGAGATCGACCCACCAGGGCTCGCCATCGGGTCTGACGCCGCGGCCCGTCAGTTCGCCGCCTATCTCGACCAGGGCGTGGCGGATGCCATGGACGGCGAGCCGGTCCGCGATCGTGTCAACCGCATAGCCCTTGGCGATGCCCGAAAGGTCGAGCGCCAGGCCGCCGGGCTGGAGCAGGCTGTTTCCATCGCGTCGCAGGCGGTGCCACCCCGCAAGTTTCCGTGCCGCGGCTATCGCGCCGGTATCCTGGCTGCGTTCTCCCGGATCCGGGCCGAATCCGTGCAGCGCCACGAGGCGGCCTACCGTGGGATCGAAGGCCCCCGCACTGCGGCGCGCGATGTCGATGGCGGCCTCGATCACCGTCGCGAAATCGGCCGGCAGCGTGATCCAGCTGCCCGGCATGGCACGATTATAGGCGGAGATCAGCGAGTTGGACCGCCAATGGCTCATCTCGGCTATGATCATATCGAGGCGCTGGATGATCCCCGCCTCTATGCCGGGCAGATCGCAATCCGGCGGCACGACAAAGCGCACCGACCAGCTCGTCCCCATCGTCTCGCCGCCGAGCGCCGCGACCGGGCGCCCAGGATCGCGGCCGGCGAAGTCCGCGATCGCGATCTCGCGCGGCAGGGCGATCCGGACTTCGGTCAGGGGAGCAGCACCTCGACCGTGGTGACATAGCTCATCCGGCGCTGGCTGGCCTTGGGCTCCGATGGCTTGTTGTCGGTCAGGGTCGCGTTGACCCAGTACATGCCCGCCGTCGGCCAATCGATCTTGACGACACCGTCGGCGCCGGTCGTGTAGTCACGCGCGCCGTCGTCGTTGCGATAGCGCTTGCCGCCCGGCACGACCGTGACCTTGAGCGCGGGGGCGGGCTTGCCGTCGACCAGAAAGCGGAACTGGGCCTTCTCACCGGCGACCAGCTCGTCGGGATGGGTGATCGGCTCGAATTCGATGCCCCTGCCGTTCGGCTTGAATACGGCCGTGGTGGATTGGCCGGCGGTGACGTAGATCTCGTTCCGGCCGATCACCTCGGTCAGCTTGATGTCGGTTGCCTCCGGCGGAATGTCGGCCACCGCCACCGGCGGAGTCCCGGACTGGCCGCCCGGACCCATGCCGGGCCGTCCGCCGACGCGGCGCTCCTCACCGTTGAGCTTGAAGCTGCCTATCACGTTCGACGTCATGGTGCCGATCTTCCAGGTGCCCGGCTTGTCGAGCTTGACGTCGAAGGTCGAGCGGTAGTGGCCGGTCGCCGGGTTGGCGAGCTGGCCCGGGCTGCCGTCGGGCGCCCAGACCTTGACGTTGTTGATCGGCATCGCGCGGTGATCGGCGAAGAACAGGTCGTTCGAGCTGGCGGCGTCGACCGTCACCCAGCTGTCGGTTCCCGAGAAGACGGTAGCGTTCGGCAGCATCCACTGACGGTGCGCGGAACCGGCTGCGGGAAGCGAAAGCAGCGCGGCGGCGGCGAGCAGGCGGGCGGGAAAGCGCATCATCGTGGAATCCTCAGCGAACGGAGAGGGTGATGGCGCCGAGCTCGGTCTTCCCCGAACCCTTGGCGGCCTTGGCGGGTAGTGTGATCGGCAGCGAAACCACTTCACGGCCACCGGTTTCGCGCGAAGCCTCGACGTAGAGCACATAGGCGCCCGGCTTGAGGTTGGCGGGAAGGGGGATGGCGTAGCTGCCGGGCGCACGCGTGGCACCGCTGATCCCGTCGGCGGGCATTTTCAGGCTCTTGCCTCCCTTGCGCCACCATGCGCGCATTTCGGACAGCCATTTGGTGCCGGGTTCGTTGCCGCCCTGCTTGATGTCATACCAGACCGAGACGGTTCGCGCCGCGCCGCCGCCCGCGGGCTCGATCCACACCGCCACATAGGGCTTGTGATATTCGGCGACGGTGAGGCGCGGGATGGTCACGTTGACGGTTGCCGCCGAAGCGGGAGCCGCGGCGATACCGCCGATAAACAGGAAAGGCGTATAACGCATTGATTACCCTCAATGAATTAGAAGCAAAATGATCAGGAGCGGCACGATCAGACCCAGCCCCACGAGCGGCCAGGTGAGCGGCCTCGGCTTGCTGTGCATGTAGAGAAGGAACAGGCCGGTCAGCGTGAAGAGAATGCACGCGCCTGCGAAGATATCAATGAACCAGCTCCACGCGCCGCCGGTGTTGCGGCCCTTGTGGAGATCATTGGCGTAAGAGATCCAGCCCCGATCGGTGATCTCGGCGCGGACCGCGCCGCTGATCCGGTCGACGCTGACCCAGGCGTCGCCGCCGGGACGGGGCAGGGCGACATAGATCTCGCCGTCCGACCACTCGGCCGGCTTTCCTGCGGGATCGAGGCTGAGCTGCTTCTTGATCTCAGACGCGACCGGCGCGGGCAGCGGGGCGGATTCTGATGCCGGTTTGGCGAGCGCGGCGAGCAGGGGAGCGGTGAGCTGCGCCTTCAATTCTCGGATGGCTGGCGTGGCGTTGATCGTGGCGGCGTGGTTCAGGGTGATGCCGGTGATCGCAAACAGCAGCATGCCGATCATCGACAGTGCCGCGCTCATCCAGTGCCACCCATGGACCTGCTTGAGCCACCAGCCGCGCGAACGATACCAGGGTCGCGGCGAGGGCCTTCGGGTTTCGCTGAAAATGGCGGGATCGGGCGACCGGTTCACATTCGCCAGCTAGCGTGAACTATGCGTCGCGGCAATAGCTAATGCGAATTGTTCGCAATAATTCAGTGTTGAAATAATCTCGCGAGTCTTACTGGTCCAGGAAGCTGCGCATCTTGCGACTACGGCTCGGATGCTTCAGTTTGCGTAGCGCCTTGGCCTCGATCTGGCGGATACGCTCGCGCGTCACAGAGAATTGCTGGCCGACTTCCTCGAGAGTGTGATCGGTGTTCATGCCGATTCCGAAGCGCATGCGCAGGACGCGCTCCTCACGCGGGGTGAGGCTCGCCAGAACCCGGGTGACCGTTTCCTTGAGGTTCGCCTGAATCGCCGCGTCGACCGGTATGACCGCGTTCTTGTCCTCGATGAAATCTCCGAGATGCGAATCCTCCTCGTCGCCGATCGGCGTTTCGAGGCTGATCGGTTCCTTGGCGATCTTCATCACCTTGCGGACCTTCTCGAGCGGCATCGACAGGCGCTCGGCCAGTTCCTCGGGGGTCGGCTCGCGCCCGATCTCGTGAAGGATCTGGCGACTAGTGCGGACGAGCTTGTTGATCGTCTCGATCATGTGGACCGGGATACGGATCGTCCGCGCCTGGTCGGCGATCGAGCGGGTGATCGCCTGACGAATCCACCACGTCGCATAGGTGCTGAATTTGTAGCCGCGGCGATATTCGAATTTGTCGACCGCCTTCATGAGGCCGATATTGCCCTCCTGAATCAGATCCAGGAATTGCAGGCCGCGATTGGTGTACTTCTTGGCGATCGAGATGACGAGCCGCAGATTGGCCTCGACCATCTCCTTCTTGGCGATGCGCGCCTCGCGCTCACCCTTCTGGACCATGTTGACGATCCGGCGGAACTCACTGAGCGCCATGCCGGTCGCCTGGGCGATTTCGCCGATTTCATTGCGGATACGCTCGACCGCGTCGATCTCGTTGGCGGCGAAGGCCGCCCATTTCTTGTCGATTCCGGCGACCTTCTCAAGCCAGCCTTCTTCCATCTCGTGGTTGATATAGGCGTCGAGGAAGTCCTTGCGCGGCACCTTGTGACGCTCGGCGAGGCGCAGCATCTGGCCGCCCAGCGTGGTGAGGCGCCGGTTGAACGAATAAAGCTGATCGACCAGATATTCGATCTTCTGGCCGTGAAACTGGACGCTTTCGACCTCGGCGGTCAGCTGCTCGCGCAGCGCCTGGTAGCGATCCTCCTCGCGCGCCGGGAAATCATTGCCGACGCTGAGCGCGGCGACCCGCGCCGCCTGGACCGCGGAGAAGCTTTTGTAGAGGTCGGTGATCGTCGCGAACCGCTCGAGCGCCATCGGCTTGAGCTGCTCTTCCATCTGCGCGAGGCTGAGGGTGTTATCCTCGTCGTCATCCTCCTGCGGACGGGGAGCGCGACGCTCGGTCATCGACTCCTCGTCCTCGTCGGGAGCGGCCTCTTCCTCGGGCTCTTCCTCCTCCTTGAAGGTGGGGCCCGCGGTCTCGGCGGAGATTTCGCCGCCCTCACTCTCATTCTCGACCTGCTCGGCGGTCGGGCCCTTCGACAGCATCGCGTCGAGGTCGAGGATCTCGCGGAGCTGCATCGTGCCTTCGTTGAGCGCGTTCGACCAGTCGATGATTGCGTTGAAGGTGATCGGGCTTTCGCAAAGCCCCAGGATCATCGTGTCACGGCCCGCCTCGATCCGCTTGGCGATAGCGATTTCGCCCTCCCGGCTGAGCAGCTCGACCGCGCCCATCTCACGCAGGTACATGCGCACCGGATCGTCGGTGCGATCGACGGTTTCCTTCTTGACGGTGGTGGTGAGGGCGGGGCCGGCATCGGCCTCATCCTGAGCGGAGTTCTCGTCCTGGGCGTCGTCCTCGGCCTGCTCGTCTTCGCTGGCGTCCTCATTCTCGACGATGTTGACACCCATCTCGTTGAGCGCCGACATGACATCCTCGAGCTGATCCGAGGTCATCTGGTCCTGCGGCAGCGCCTCGTTGAGCTGCTCATAGGTGATGTAGCCCTTGCGCTTCGCGCGGGCGATCAGCTTCTTGAGCGTACCTTCGTTGAGATCGATGAGCGGGGCGTCGCCTTCGGTCCGATCGCCAGCTTCGCTCCCATTGGTCTTCGCCATTAACACCAACCCTCAATCAAATTCACGGAACCGGAACGACACACGGTCCAAATAGTTTAAACGCCCTCGCCGTCCCCGCCCTGGGCGAGATCGGTGAGCGCGCGATCCGCCGCGTCTCGGGCCATCAGCAGCCTCCGCTGCTCGTCGAGCCCAGCATCGTCGGTCGCCATGCCCAGTCTTTCGGTCGCCTCCCTGAGGGCCGCATCCAGCAAGGGACGCGCCGCCAGGGCTTCGATGGCCGCCGAAAGATCGCGCACAGCACGGTTAGGATCGGCATTGCCGCGCAAAAAGGAAAAGGCAAGAGCGTTCGTCGCCTTGAGCTCCTCGACCACGACCCCAAGACCCGCGTCCCGCAATATGGCTTCGAGCCCGTCCTTTTCAAGCCGCATGCCTGAAAACACGGCCTCCAATGCCGTTGACCGCAACTTTTCAAGGCGTTCGTCGCCGAGCTGGAGCTGCCCGATCGCCTCCACATCGGTAGCGAACAATGCTGGGTAGCGGAGCAATCCGGCGATGATCGCCCGCGCCAGCATAGGATCGATGCCGGACAGGCTGACCGCATGCGCCGCGCGCGACGGGGGCAGCGGCTCGGGCTTCCAGGGCCGGCCGGGATTACGATTTCCACGGGCCTGGAAGGGCCGATCGAAGGCGCGTCGGGCGGCGAACAGTTGATCGAAACGATGGCGGAACTCGGTATGGTATTGCTCACGGACGTCGCGATCCTGGATCGCGCCCGCCAACTCGCCCAGTCGCTTGCGCAGGCCCGCGCGCGCTTCGGGCGTACCAAGCGGATGCGCCTCATATTCGGTTCGCCACAGCAGCTCGTCGAGGCTGATCGCCTCGGCGAACACCGACTCGACCGCCGATGCGCCGCCGGCCTTGATCAGATCGTCGGGATCCTGGCCGCCCGGTAGCAGCGCGAAGCGCAGGGTGCGGCCCGGCGCGATCATCGGAAGCGCGCGCTGGGCAGCGCGGATCGCTGCCTTCTGCCCGGCCTTGTCGCCGTCGAAGCAGAGGATCGGCGCGTCGGCCACCCGCCACAGCCGCTCGAGCTGCATCTCGGTAAGTGCGGTACCGAGCGGGGCGACCGCCTCGTCGATCCCGGCCTGGGCAAGTGCGATCACGTCCATATAGCCCTCGACCACGATAATCCGGCGCGCCGTGCGGGAGGCCGGGCCGGCGCGGTGGATATTGAATAGGATGCGGCCCTTGTCGAACAGTGGCGTGTCTGGGGAGTTGAGATATTTGGGCTCGCCGGTATCGAGAATCCGCCCGCCGAACGCGATCACGCGCCCACGCTGGTCGCGAATCGGAATCATCAGCCGACCACGGAAGCGGTCATAGGGCTCCTTCTCCTCGAGAAGGATGAGGAGACCCGTTTCGATCAGCTTGCTTTCGCCATAGGATTTCAGCGCCGCCTTGAGCTTTCCGCGCGAATCCGGCGCGAAGCCGATGCCGAACGCGCTCGCCAGCCGATCGTCGATCCCGCGCCGCTTGAGATAGGCCCGCGCCTCGGCGCCCTCGACCCCGCCCAGTTGCTCCTCGAACCATGCGGCGGCGGCGGCCATCACTTCGTGTAGCCCGGCCTGGTGCTCGTAGCGCTCGGCCGTGCGCGAATCGAGGGCGGGGACCTCCATCCCGGCGGCGGCCGCCAATTCTTTGACCGCATCCATGAACGGCAGGCCCTTTGCCTCGGTCAGGAATCGGATCGCGTCGCCATGCGCGCTGCAGCCGAAGCAATGATAAAAAGCCTTGTCGTCGTTGACGTAAAAGCTTGGCGTCTTCTCGTTGTGGAAGGGGCAGCAGCCTTTATGCTCGCGTCCCGCTTTCACGAGCTTCACCGACCGGCCGATCAGCGCCGAGAGCGTGGTCCGCTGGCGAAGCTCGTCGAGGAACTGGGGAGAGAGGCTCACGACTCCCCCTCCAGCCGCATCTTAAGCCCCCCTCCCGCATGCGGGAGGGGTTGGGGGTGGGTCTCCAATCCCGCGATGGGCATTTGCCGGCCGAAATTGAAGCCGTTCAGTTGGCTGGCGCGGAGGTGCTGCCAGAGCTTGCGTTCTACATCGGTAGCGTCGTTGCGGAGCCTTTTCGCAAGACGGGTAGCGCGTGGCCGGAACGTCGGAGGCCCAGCCCTCGATCCCCTCCCGCAAGCGGGAGGGGAGGAAGAAAGGTCGTCCGCCCCCCTCGTCACCCTGCCAACCGCGCCTTCACCAGTCCGCTCGCCTTGGCCATGTCCATCTGACCGGCATGGCGCTCCTTGAGCGCCGCCATCACCCGGCCCATGTCCTTGACCGACGACGCGCCCAATTCGATCGCGATCGCATTGACCGCCGCCTTGGCCTCCTCCTCGCTCATCTGTCGCGGAAGAAAGCGTTCGATCACCGCGACTTCGGCGGCTTCGGCGGCGGCGAGCTCGGGGCGGTTGCCCTTCTCGTACATCTCGATCGATTCGCGCCGCTGCTTGATCATCTTCTGGAGCACTTCGGTGACCAGCAGATCGTCGTCGGGCTGGTTGGCCGCGGTGCGCAGCTCGATATCGCGGTTCTTCACCGCGGACTGAATCAGGCGGATTGCCGCGGTTGTCGTGGTGTCGCGCGCCTTCATCGCGGCGACGAGCGCCGTCTTGATATCGTCTCGAATCATGAGGAGCCTGCCGTGAGGGATCGGAAAGGCGAAGCGGTAGCACAGAGATTCTTATTTTAATAGAATTGACCCTGCCGGAAGCGGTGCCTAGTTACGCCGCCGTTTGCCCAGCACCCCGTTGCCAAGAGGAGAGCCCGATCGTGGCCGAAACCGAACACGCGCGTCTGACACCCCCTGCGGGAGCCACGGGCGTTTTGGTATTGGGCGATGGCACCGTCATCTGGGGCAGGGGATTCGGCGCCACCGGCGAGGCCGTCGGCGAGGTCTGCTTCAACACCGCGATGACGGGCTATCAGGAGGTGATGACCGATCCCTCCTATGCGGGGCAGATCATCACCTTCACCTTTCCGCACATCGGCAATGTCGGCGCCAACGTCGAGGACATCGAGGCGATCAACCCGCACGCGCTGGGCATGGTCGTGCGCGAGGACGTCACGGAGCCGGCCAATTTCCGCTCGACCCAGCATCTCGACAGCTGGCTAAAGGCGAACGGCCGGATCGGCCTGTCGGGGGTCGATACTCGTGCGCTGACCCGCGCGATCCGACTCGGCGGAGCGCCCAACGGCGTGATCGCGCACGATCCCAAGAGCGAGTTCGATATCGAGGCGCTTCAGAAAAAGGCCTCCGAGTGGCCAGGGTTGGAGGGCATGGATCTCGCCAAAGAGGTCTCCTCGACCCAGAACTACAGATGGGGCGACGGGCTGTGGACGCTCGGCGAAGGCTATGACATCGATGCCGTGCCGGCCGGCGCGCCGCATGTGGTCGCGATCGATTATGGTCTGAAGCGCAACATCCTGCGCAACCTCGTCGCCGCCGGCGCGCGGGTGACGGTGGTGCCGGCCACCGCGAGCTTCGAAGAGGTGATGGCGCACGAACCCGACGGCGTTTTCCTGTCGAACGGGCCCGGCGACCCCGCCGCGACCGGCGAATATGCGGTGCCTGTGATCCGCGAGCTGCTCGAGATCGGCAAGCCGATCTTCGGCATCTGTCTCGGCCACCAGATGCTTGGGCTGGCCGTCGGCGCGAAGACCTTCAAGATGCATCAGGGCCATCGCGGCGCGAACCACCCCGTCCAGCGCACCGGCGACGGCAGGGTCGAGATCACTTCGATGAACCACGGCTTCGCGGTCGATGCAAAGACGCTCCCCGCCAATGCCGAGGCGACCCATATCTCATTGTTCGACGGAAGCCTTGCGGGCTTGCGGCTGACGGACAAGCCGGCGTTCAGCGTCCAATATCACCCTGAGGCGAGCCCCGGCCCACAGGACAGCCATTATCTGTTCGAGCAGTTCGTGAGCCAGTTGAAGGTGGCGAAGTGAACAGCTTCGCCCGATCTTTCTCCACCCGGCGGGGAAGTGAGCCAGGCCGCGGGCCGAGCAGCCTCCCTTCAAAGCTTCGAACACCCCACCCAACCCTCTCCCTCGGGGAGAGGGCTTTAAGGCAAAAGCATAAGCATGCCAAAACGCACTGATATCTCCTCCATCCTGATCATCGGCGCTGGCCCGATCGTCATCGGCCAGGCGTGCGAGTTCGATTATTCGGGGACGCAGGCGTGCAAGGCGCTGCGCGAGGAGGGCTACCGTATCGTCCTCGTCAATTCGAACCCCGCGACGATCATGACCGATCCGGAGATGGCCGACGCGACCTATGTCGAGCCGATCACCCCCGAGATCGTCGCCAAGATCATCGAGAAGGAGCGGCCCGACGCGGTGCTGCCGACGATGGGCGGCCAAACGGCGTTGAATACCGCGCTCGCGCTGTTCAACGACGGCACGCTGGAGAAATATGGCTGCCAGATGATCGGCGCCGATGCCGAAGCGATCGACAAGGCCGAAGACCGGATGAAGTTCCGCCAGGCGATGGACAAGATCGGCCTTGAAAGCCCGCGCTCCGATGTTGCCCACAGCCTCGACGAGGCGCTTCGCGCGCTCGACCATGTCGGGCTGCCCGCAATCATACGGCCGAGCTTCACCATGGGCGGCACCGGCGGCGGCATCGCCTACAACAAGGAGGAATTCGTCCAGATCGTCAGCGGTGGGCTCGACGCTTCCCCGACCACCGAGGTGCTGATCGAGGAATCGGTGCTCGGCTGGAAGGAATATGAGATGGAGGTCGTGCGTGATCGCAACGACAATTGCATCATCATCTGCTCGATTGAAAATGTCGATCCGATGGGCGTCCACACCGGCGACTCGATCACCGTCGCGCCGGCGCTGACGCTGACTGACAAGGAATATCAGATCATGCGCAACGCCTCGATCGCGGTGCTGCGCGAGATCGGGGTGGAAACCGGCGGCTCGAACGTCCAGTTTGCCGTGAACCCGGCCGACGGCCGCCTCGTCGTGATCGAGATGAACCCGCGCGTGTCGCGCTCGTCGGCGCTGGCCTCGAAGGCCACCGGTTTCCCGATCGCCAAGGTCGCAGCCAAGCTCGCGGTCGGCTACACGCTCGACGAGATCATGAACGATATCACCGGAGCGACCCCGGCCTCGTTCGAGCCAACCATCGATTATGTCGTCACCAAGATCCCGCGCTTCGCCTTCGAGAAGTTCAAGGGGGCCGAACCGCTGCTGTCGACCGCGATGAAATCAGTCGGTGAGACGATGGCGATCGGCCGAAACATCCACGAATCGATGCAGAAGGCGCTGCGTGGCCTCGAAACGGGGCTGGCGGGCTTCAACGTCGTCGACAGCCTCGTCGGTGCGCCCAAGTCGGTGATCGAGGAGGAACTGGCCCGCCCGACGCCCGACCGGCTGCTTGTCGCCGCCCAGGCTTTGCGCGAAGGCCTGACCGTCGACGAGATTCACCGCATCGCCAAATATGAGCCTTGGTTCCTCGATCGCCTAGCCGAGATCGTCGCCGCCGAGGACAGCGTGTGCCGCGAAGGCCTGCCGCGCGATTCCGCCTCGATGCGCCGGCTCAAGGCGATGGGCTTCTCGGACAAGCGTCTCGCCTGGCTGTCGCTCAAATCGGCGAACCTCGCCGGCATGGCGCGCGAGCAGGCCCGCGGATCGGGCATCGTCCATGATGCCGCCAAGGCAATGACCGGCGGGATCACCGAGAAGGAGGTGCGCGCGCACCGCCACCGGCTCGGCGTGCGGCCGGTGTTCAAGCGGATCGACACCTGCGCGGCCGAGTTCGAGGCCAAGACGCCCTATATGTACTCGACCTATGAGGCGCCCAGCTTCGGCGAGCCCGAGTGCGAGAGCATGCCCACCGATCGCGAGAAGATCGTCATCCTCGGCGGCGGCCCGAATCGGATCGGGCAGGGGATCGAGTTCGATTATTGCTGCTGCCATGCCTGCTTTGCGCTGGCCGACGCGGGCTACGAGACGATCATGATCAACTGCAATCCGGAAACGGTGTCGACCGACTACGACACTTCCGACCGGCTCTATTTCGAGCCGCTGACCGCAGAGGACGTGCTCGAGATCCTTCATGTCGAGCAGTCGAACGGCACGTTGAAGGGCGTGATCGTCCAGTTCGGCGGGCAAACCCCGCTCAAACTGGCCCAGGAACTCGAGGATGCCGGCATCCCGATCCTCGGCACCTCGCCGGATGCGATCGACCTCGCCGAGGACCGCGAGCGCTTCGCCGCGCTGGTAGGTCAGCTCGGCCTCAAGCAGCCGCGCAACGGTATCGCCCGCAGCCGCGGGGAGGCGCTCGCCGTGGCCGAGCGGGTCGGCTACCCGGTGCTGATGCGGCCGTCCTATGTGCTCGGCGGGCGCGCAATGGAGATCGTCGAAGACCCGGCGCAGCTCGATCAATATATCAGTACTGCGGTACAAGTATCTGGCAATTCACCCGTTTTGATCGACCAGTATCTTCGTGATGCGATCGAGGTGGATGTCGATGCGATCTGCGACGGCGACGATGTCGTGGTCGCGGGCGTGCTCCAGCATATCGAGGAAGCCGGCGTACATTCGGGCGACAGCGCCTGCTCGTTGCCACCCTACAGCCTGCCGAAGGAGATCATCGCGGAGATCGAGCGCCAGACCGACTCGCTGGCGCGCGCCCTCTCGGTGCGCGGGCTGATGAACGTCCAGTTCGCCGTTAAGGACGGTGCGGTCTATCTGATCGAGGTCAATCCGCGCGCGAGCCGCACCGTGCCCTTCGTCGCCAAGGCGATCGGCCAGCCCATCGCCAAGTTCGCGGCGCGCGTGATGGCCGGCGAGAAATTGAAGACGCTGCCGAAGATCAAGCTCGACATCGATCATATCGCGGTCAAGGAGGCGGTCTTCCCGTTCGCCCGTTTCCCCGGCGTCGATCCGGTGCTCAGCCCCGAAATGAAGTCGACCGGCGAGGTGATGGGAATCGACAGCGACTTCGCCACCGCGTTCGCCAAGGCGCAATTGGGAGCGGGGACCAAGCTGCCGCTAGGCGGCACCGCCTTCGTCTCGGTCAAGGAGAGCGACAAGGTCCACATCCTGGCCGCGGTCCAAAAGCTGATCGAGATGGATTTCACCATTCTTGCGACGAGCGGCACCGCCGCCTATCTGCGCGCGCAGGGGCTCGATGTGGAAAGCGTGCTCAAGAAGCGCGAGGGCCGGCCCAACATTGTCGACCGGATCGTCGACGGCGATGTCGACCTGATCTTCAACACGACCGAAGGCTGGCAGTCTCTGCTTGATTCGAAGGCGATCCGCACTTCGGCGCTCTACGGGCGCGTTCCCTACTTCACCACGGCCGCCGCGAGTGTGGCTGCCGCGCAGGCGATCGGGGCCCTTCGGGAGCGCAAGCTTGAAGTACGCGCGCTTCAATCCTATTATTCAGCATCGCACGCCTGATCCCCACATCGTCGGAGACGGTGCGGGCGACCCGAACAGGGGTCGTCCGGGGATCGGGGTTTTTGACGAAGGGGTTCTCGTAAGATGGCGAGCGTTGAGAAGATGCCAATGCTGGCGGAGGGGCAGAAGATGCTCACCGAGGAGTTGGCGCGCCTCAAAGCCGAGCGGCCCACGATCATCGATGCGATCGAGGAAGCCCGCGCGCATGGCGATCTTTCCGAAAATGCCGAATATCACGCCGCCAAGGAACGTCAGGGCCAGATCGAAGCGTCGATCGCCGACATCGAGGACCGGCTGAGCCGTGCCCAGGTGATCGACCCGCGCGACCTGTCGGGCGATAAGATCGTGTTCGGCGCGACCGTGACCCTGCTCGACGAGGACGAGAAGCCGATCCGCTACCAGATCGTCGGCCAGACCGAAGCCGACGCCAAGTCGGGCAAGATATCCTACAATTCGCCGCTCGGCCGCGCGCTGATCGGCAAGAAGGTCGACGACGAGGTCGAGGTCACGGTACCATCGGGCGACCGTTTCTATCTCGTGTCCAAAATCGAATTCATCTGAGCTGCCGGCGGCATTCATGAGATTGCCGCCGACGCCGGCCACGACCTTCATCACTGCCGCCACGGTGGCGTGCTATGTGCTTGTCGCGCTCTCCGGACGCGAGGAGGCAGCCTGGCTGCTCGGTGGCTTCATCCCCGCACGTCTGGCCGGATTCATGCTTCCGGACGCGCTGCCGGTCTGGCTGACGCCGCTGACCACGACGCTGCTCCATGGCGGAATCCTCCATCTCGCCTTCAACCTCGTGATGCTGGTCTTCTGCGGCCGGATGGTCGAAGCGGTGGTCGGCCGGGCCGGGTTCGCGATCCTCTATCTGCTCGGCGCCTATGCCGCCGCGGCAGCGCAGTTCTTCGCCGACCGCTATGACGCTTCTCCGATGATCGGCGCGAGCGGTGCCATATCCGCGGTGTTCGGTGCCTATGCGTTGCTATACGGCCGCCCGCGCGGTTTCGCCAATCACCCGAAGCTCGGCATGGCGGTGAATGTCCTGTGGCTGGCGGCCGCCTGGATCGGGGTCCAGTTCCTGATGGGGATCGCCTTTGCCGAGATCGGCATGGGGATCGCGACCGCCGCCCATGTCGGCGGGTTCCTCGCAGGGCTGATCCTGCTCCGCCCGCTGATGATGATAAGACATGGAGCGGGGTGAACTGCGTCGCTCCGGCCTCCGCCGGGGCGACACTGGATCGGTCATTCCAGCTCCGGCTCGAGCAGTTTGTGGAGATGGACGACGACATATTTCATCTCGGCATCGTCGACGGTGCGCTGGGCCGCGCCGCGCCATGCCTTTTCGGCGCTCTTGTAATCCTCGAAGAAGCCTACGAGCTCGATCTTGCTGAGATCCTCGAAATCAAGGCTCCTGGGGTCCTTGACACGTCCTCCGAATACCAGATGGATTTTGCTCATGTGAATCCTCCTTCGATCGCCCGAACGGGCGATGCGCCGAATCCATCTCCTATGAACCGACTGTCTATCTGGCAGCGCCATAGCGACGCTTTTTCCTCTCGTCATCCCGTCTTGACGGGAATGACGACAAAGGAGGTCAGCCCCGCGCTTTCATCATCGCGATCAAGCCGTCGATGCCCTTGCGCTGGATGATTGCGTCAAAGTCCTGGCCCTGCGTTATGGCCAGATTGACGTTGGCGACGGTCAGGTTGGTGATCTTGAAGCCTCCCCCCACCTTGGCGACGGACCAGACCGCGGTGATCGGTTGCGCGCCGGGCTTCTGGACCTGCGTCGTGACATTGAAGCCGCTGCCCGCCGGAGCG
>CAMLSA010000069.1 GCA_946482655.1 uncultured Sphingomonas sp.
ACCCGTCCGCTCTCCGCGTCACGAGGCCTTACTGCAGGCCGTCGAGCGCCTTCTCGTCGCGGGCCAGCCCAAACAGTGCGGTCGCATAACGCCCGCTGAGGCTAGCCTGGATTCCGCCGGAATTCTCCACGCGCGTCACATCCCCCAATTGGAATTGCCCCATGCGAAAAAGGGGGCGCCAAAAAGGCGTCCCCGCATGGGTCGCGGGCCGGTTAGCAGGGGTGTTCCGATGATGCAAGGCGGGAAGGATGCAAGATACGGTATCGTTATTTTCGCCCGGTGAAGCCTGGCTTTCCGTTGCCGGCGCGACGCGCGGGATTCAGAAAGCCGGACCGTTACCGGCCCGGCTTCCTCATCCGATCACGAAATAAGAGCAGCGATCGTTACGCCGCGGCTCGGCTCGGCTCGGCATCGATCACCGGCTGGGGCTCGACGCCGTCGATGGCGATGCGGCGCGGCTTCTTGTGCTCGGGGATCTCGCGCACCAGCTCGACATTGAGCAAGCCGTTCTCATGGCCCGCGCTGGTCACCTTGATGGTGTCGGCGAGCTGAAAGCGGCGCTCGAAAGCGCGCTTGGCGATGCCGCGGTGCAGATATTCGCGCTTCTCGCCTTCGGACGCATCGCCGGCGCGGCCGATGATGATCAGCATATTGTCCTGCACGGTGACCTCGATCTCGTCGCGGGTGAAGCCGGCGAGCGCCATTTGGATGCGATAGGCGCCATCGCCAGTCTTCTCGATGTTATAGGGGGGATAGCTGTCGCTCTCGCCACGGCTGAGGTCGACGAGACGGTTGAGATTCTCGAAGCCGATCGAGGACCGGAGAAGGGGGGCGAAATCAAGACTACGCATGGGCCTGTTTCCTCATGAAGCGATGTTGACCAATGATGAGACCCGCGGGATGCCCGCCGGGCCGTGTCGAGCCGCCCCGTCCGGCGGCGGCCGACATGAGCGAGATAGTAACGACCTTCAGGGCTTCAAGACCTTCGACACAGCGGTTCGTTGACGGACGCGGCCCGCCCGCCTAACCGGGGGCGATGATTGCCTATCTCGAATTCGAAAAGCCGATCGCCGAGCTGGAAGCGCGTATCGCCGAACTCCGTTCGACCGCCGATGCGGGATCGCTGGACATCGACAGCGAGGTTTCGAAGCTCGCCGCCAAATCGGACAAGCTGCTGCGGGATACCTATGCCAAGCTGACACCCTGGCAGAAGACTCAGGTCGCCCGCCATCCGGACCGGCCGCACTTCAAGGACTATGTGGCGGGGTTCATCAGCGATTTCATGCCCTTGGCCGGCGACCGCGCCTTTGCCGACGACCAGGCGATTATCGGCGGCCTGGGACGGATCGGCAGCCGTAAGGTGATGGTGATCGGCCATGAGAAGGGCGGCGACACCGCGTCACGCCTCAAGCATAATTTCGGCATGGCCAAGCCGGAGGGTTACCGCAAGGCGATCCGGCTGATGCAGCTCGCCGACAAATTCGGCCTGCCGGTGGTAAGCCTGGTCGATACGTCGGGAGCCTTTCCCGGCATCCAGGCCGAGGAGCGCGGCCAGGCCGAGGCGATCGCGCGTTCGACCGAACAATGTCTCGCGCTCGGCGTGCCGATGGTCGCGGCCATCGTCGGCGAGGGCGGCTCGGGCGGCGCTATCGCGGTGGCGGCGGCGAACAAGGTGCTGATGTTCGAGCATGCGGTCTATTCGGTGATCTCGCCCGAGGGCTGCGCCTCCATCCTGTGGCGCACCAGCGACAAGGCGGCCGAGGCGGCCGAGGCGATGAAGGTCACCGCCGCCGATCTCCAGAAGCTCGGTGTGGTCGACCGCGTGGTGCCCGAGCCGATGGGCGGCGCGCATCGCGATCCGGCAGCCGCGATCGCGGCTCTGGGCGCGGCGATCGGGGAGGAACTCGACAGGCTGTCCGGCAAGAAGCCCGCGACGATCCGGGCGGCCCGGCGCGACAAATTCCTCGCCATCGGATAACAAGGCGCGGCGGGAACGGAACTGTTCATATTGCCTCTGCTTTATGCCTTTCGTTGGGAGGATGGCGCATGAAGAAGATCGCGATTTGGGCCGCCCTGATGCTGGCGCTGCCATCCGGTCCGGTCCTTGCCCAGGCGCAGTCGATCTCGGCGAGCGACAAGAGAATGGGAGCCGAGGCGCATCCCCAGCTGCTCCAGCAGTTCGGCGGAGCGATGAAGGGGCCGGTGGCGGACTATGTCACCCGGGTCGGCCGCAGGATCGCCGTCCAGTCAGGCTTGTCGAACAGCGAACGCGACTTCACCGTGACCCTGCTCGACTCTCCGGTCGACAACGCGTTCGCTATACCGGGCGGCTATGTCTACGTCACCCGGGGCCTGCTCGCGCTGATGAACGACGAGGCCGAGCTCGCCTCGGTGCTGGGGCATGAGATCGGCCATGTCGCCGCCCGCCACGCGGCCAAGCGTCAGCGGACCGCGACGATCACCCAGGTACTCGCCAGCGTCGTCGGCGCTGTCGCGGGCAATAGCGGGGTGGGCGGCCTGGTCGGCAAGGGTGCCGGCGTCGGCGCCGATCTGATCACCAAAGGTTTTTCGCGCACTCAGGAATATCAGGCCGACGATCTCGGTGTGCGCTATCTTGCCGGCGCCGGTTATGATCCGCTCGCTTCGTCCGACATGCTCGCGATCATGGGTGCCGAGCAGGCGCTCGAGGCGCGGATCAGCGGCGAGGACAGTGCGCTGCCGACATGGATGAGCACCCATCCCAATTCCGCCGACCGGGTGCGGCGCGCGCGCGACAAGGCCGCGCAGACCGGCGCCGCTGGACGAGGCCAGCGCAATCCCGATGCCCTGCTCAACGCGATGGACGGCCTGCCCTATGGAGAGGACCCTTCCAAGGGCTATGTCGAGGGCCGGGAATTCCGGCTGCCGGTTCAGCGGCTCGCCTTCACCGTGCCCGGCAACTATGCGCTGGTTAACGGCGATGAGGCGGTGACGATCAGCGGCTCCGAGGGTCAGGCGAGCTTCAGCGGAGGGCGCGTCGGCCTGGGCGGGCTGGAAGACTATGTCAGCCAGATATTCAACAAGCTGGGCGGCAATATACGTTATGGCCGGATCGAGAGCGGCCGGGCTCGGGGCATCGACTTCCGCTACGCCTTCGGCGCGGCCAACAGCAATGCCGGCCCTCTCGATGTCGGAGTATTCGCCTATCGGCCGGACGCCGGGGCCGAAGCCTATCACTTCGTGACGTTGACTCGGTCGGGAAGGGGGATCGGTCCCTTCCAGCCGTTGATAGAAAGCGTCCGCAGGCTGGGGCCCGCCGAAGCGACCGCGGCAAAGCCGCTTCGCGTCCGAGTCCTCAAGGCCAAGGTAGGCGACACACCCGAGGGGCTTGCCAGGCAAATGGCCTTTTCAGATAATCAGCTCGAACGGTTTCTCGTGCTCAACGGGCTGGAGCGCGGCGCTACGCTCAGGGCGGGCGACCGGATCAAGGTGATCGTGCGATAGGTGTACGGAATCAATCAGACGCCGGGCGCCTACGGCAAGAATGTGACCGCCGGCGCTCGAGGCAAGCCAAAGACAAAAAGGGCGACGAACTCGCGTTCGCCGCCCTCTGAAGCCAGCCTTTAGCCGTTAAAGATCTGAGCTTAGCTAGCCTTCATATTGTTCGTGACGTTACCGAACGTCGTCGACAGCTGATTGCCGAGGCTGGTCATCGCGGTGATCGCGGCGACGGCGATGAGCGCGGCGATCAGACCATATTCAATCGCGGTGGCGCCCTTGTTGTTCTTCAGAAGCTTGGCAACGAACTTCATAACTCTAACTCCCACTGCCCGATTTCGGGGGATGCTTCGGCCCGGCTGGCCTTATCTGATGACGGGCCAACGCAATGCACTGTACGGAGAAGTCCCTGTTGAATCGTTAACGGGTAAACGGACACGTCGAAATCGCGTCAGATCGAGGCGACCCGATTGGCAATGTCGTCCCAGCGGCCTTGTACCGCCTCGCCGAGCGACGCCACGCCGACCAACACCGCCAGCACGATCAGCGCGAGAACCAGCCCATATTCGACCGCTACGGCCCCCCGCTGGTCGTGGACGACGTGACGCAAGCACGCCCGACGGCGACTGCATTTCATCGGATTTCTCGGATCGATAGGGAGTAGCTCATATCACTTTGATCTGCAGAGATTTATTTCGTAGGCGTCTCGGATTAACGAATCCCTAAGCGCTTGGACCTATGAATAATATAGAGCCCCTGATCGTCGTCGCGGCGGCGCTGATCGACACCGACGGCCGCTTGCTGGTGCAGCAGCGTCCCCAAGGGAAACCGATGGCGGGTCTCTGGGAGTTTCCCGGAGGCAAGGTCGAGGCGAACGAGCTCCCCGAAGCGGCGCTGATTCGAGAGCTGCACGAGGAACTGGGCGTCGACGTCGAGAAGGCCTGCCTCGCACCAGCCTGTTTCGCGAGCGAGTCGCTCGGCGACCGGCACATGATCCTGCTGCTCTACATCTGCCGCAAATGGCACGGCGTACCCCGCGCGATCGAGGCGCCGGCGATCAAATGGGTCCGCCCGCTCGACCTTCACGGGCTGGAGATGCCACCCGCCGACAAGCCGCTGATCGGGCTGCTCGACGCGCTCATTTAGAAGTCACCCTTTCTCGCTCGGGTTTTTCGAACGCGACTGCGATCACCAGCGGCACCAGGTCCGGGATCAGCGGTATTCCCTCCTTGATGCCGAAGTCGCTGCGGCGGATGGTGGTGGTCGCATCGAAGCCGATCGTCCGCTTGCCCATCATCACGCCCGCGCCGACGAAGCTTGCGTCGAGGACGACCGGCCTCGTGACTCCCTTGAGCGTCAGCCTGCCCCTGATCCGGACCTTCTTGCCCGTGGACCGGATCGACGTCGATTCGAAATGGCCGATCGGATAGCGCACCGCATCGAAGAAGCCGGGGCCCAGCAGATGCGCGTTGAGCTCCTTGACCGTCGTGGTGATGCTCTTGATCGGGATGTCGATCGACACCCTTGTCTTCGCGGGCATCTTGGGATCGATGACGATCGACCCCGTCAGTCCGCCGAACATGCCGCGATAGGTGCTGAAGCCGAGATGATTGACAGAGAAGGTCACCTGGCTGTGCCGTGGATCGACGAAATAACGTCCCGCGGCGACCCGGCCGAGATCGGATGTCCCAGGTGAGCGCTTTGGGAGTTGCTGGGCGATGGCGGGGAGGGCGGCGGCGAGACCGAGCCCGGCGAGCAGGAGCGTTGCGCGTTTCACCATCGTCTCCCGCATGAGAAAGGCGGCAGACTAGCGCCTGCCGCCTTCTCAACAAGCGGAACCCCGACCCGATGCGCCGGGGCGAGCCGCGCCCTAGTTCTTCGCCTTGTCGACCAGCTTGTTCTTGCCGATCCAGGGCATCATCGCGCGCAGCTCGGCGCCGACCTTCTCGATCGGATGCTCGGCGGCGAGCTTGCGGCTCGCCTTGAGCTCGGGCTGGCCGGCGCGGTTGTCGAGAACGAAGCGCTTGACGAAGCGGCCCTGCTGGATGTCCTCGAGAACGCGCTTCATTTCGGCCTTGGTCTCCGCGGTGATCAGGCGCGGGCCGGTATGAATGTCGCCATATTCGGCGGTGTTCGATATCGAATAACGCATGTTGGCGATGCCGCCCTCATACATCAGGTCGACGATCAGCTTCACCTCGTGGAGACACTCGAAATAGGCCATCTCGGGCGCGTAGCCGGCCTCGGTCAGCGTCTCGAAGCCCGCCATGATAAGGTGGGTCAGCCCGCCGCACAGAACCGCCTGCTCGCCGAACAGATCGGTCTCGCACTCTTCCTTGAAGGTCGTCTCGATCACGCCCGAGCGGCCGCCGCCGATCGCCGAGGCATAGGAGAGGGCGACGTCATGGGCGTTGCCGCTGGCATCCTGCGCGATCGCGATCAGGCAGGGGACGCCGCCGCCGCGCTGATATTCGGAACGGACAGTGTGGCCCGGACCCTTGGGCGCGATCATGAACACGTCGATGTCGGAACGCGGGTCGATCAGGCCGAAATGAATATTGAGTCCGTGCGCGAAGGCGAGCGCGGCGCCGGGCTTCAGGTTGTCGCGCAGATCGTCGGCGTAGATCGCCGCTTGATGTTCGTCGGGCGCCAGGATCATGATGATGTCCGCCCATTTCGCGGCGTCGGCGTTCGACAGCACCTTGAAGCCTGCATCGGCGGCTTTCTTCGCGGTGGCCGAGTCCGGACGCAGCGCGATCGCGACTTCTGCGACACCCGAATCGCGGAGGTTCTGGGCGTGGGCATGACCCTGGCTGCCATAGCCGAGGATGGCTACCTTCTTGGTTTTGATGAGGCCGATATCGGCATCACGATCATAATAGACGCGCATTTCCTGCTTCCCTGTGGCTCGGCCGGACATCCTGTTGCGGGCGTGGCCGTCTGGTTGAAATCTCGGTGATCGCCCCTAACGGGCATGCGCCGATACGTCGACCCGTTTTATGGCGGGGCGCCTAAAGCGCCTCTTTGCCCCGGACGATCGCCGCGACACCGGTGCGCGCGACCTCGACCAGGCCGACCTCGCGCATCAGCTCGAGGAATTTGTCGATTTTTTCGGTGCCGCCGGTAACTTCGAAGATGAAGCTCGAGATGGTCGAGTCGACCACCCGGGCGCGATAGACTTCGGCGAGGCGCAGCGCCTCGATCCTGTGATCGCCCGTGCCGGCGACCTTGACCAGCGCCAGCTCGCGTTCGACGTGCGGGCCCAGCGCCGTGAGATCGGTCACCTTGTGGACAGGGATCATCCGGTCGAGCTGCGCTACCACCTGCTCGATCACCTGGGGCGTGCCGGTGGTGACGATGGTGATGCGGCTGATCTTCTCGTCCTCGGTCACGTCGGCCACCGTCAGGCTGTCGATATTATAGCCCCGCGCCGAGAACAGCCCGGCGATCCGGGCGAGGATGCCGGACTCGTTGTCCACGGTCACGGACAGCGTGTGCCGCTCGGTTTCTTCCTGTTTGATATGCATGGTTTTTTCTCTGGTCGAAGGGCGGGTGGGGGATTGCGCGAGGATCACACGAGCGCCTTGGCTTCGTCATCCATCTCACCGATCACCTCATCGGCTTCGAGGATCATGTCGGTATGCGCCGCCCCGCTTGGAATCATGGGAAAGCAATTGGCCAGCTTGGCGACGCGGCAGTCGACCATCACCGGTCCGTCATGGGCGAGCATGGAGGCGATCCCCTGGTCGAGGCCGGCAGGGTCGTCGATCCGTACGCCCTTCCAGCCATAGGCCTCCGCCAGCTTCACAAAATCCGGCAAGGCATCGCTATAAGACTCTGAATAACGGCTTGAATAGGTCAGGTCCTGCCACTGGCGGACCATCCCCATATATTCATTGTTGAGGATGAAGACCTTGATCGGCAGGCGGTACTGGGTCGCGGTGCCGAGCTCCTGGATGTTCATCTGGATCGAGGCCTCGCCGGCGATGTCGATCACCAGCGCATTGGGATTGCCGAGCTGCGCGCCGATGGCCGCGGGCAGTCCATAGCCCATTGTGCCGAGACCGCCCGAGGTCAACCACTTGTTGGGCCCCTCGAAGCCGAAATGCTGGGCAGCCCACATCTGGTGCTGGCCGACCTCGGTGGTGATGATCGGCTTCTTGGCGTGGGTTGCCTCCCACAGCCGCTGGATCGCGAGCTGCGGCATGATCTCCTTGGCCGAGTTCGGGAATCTGAGGCACTTCTTGGCGCGCCATTCCTCGATCTGCCCGAACCAGCCGGTCAAATCCTGTGCCTGGTGCTGACGCGCCTTCCACAATTTGATCATGTCTTCCATGGCGCGGCCGACATCGCCGACAATGCCGAGATCCACGCGCACCGTCTTGTTGATCGACGAGCGGTCGATATCGACATGGATCTTCTTGGAATCGGGCGCGAACGCGTCGAGCCGGCCGGTCACCCGGTCGTCGAAGCGGGCACCCAGGCAGACGATCAGGTCGGCCTTGTTCATCGCCATATTGGCTTCATAGGTACCGTGCATGCCGAGCATACCGAGCCATTGCGGGTTCGACGCCGGGAAGGAGCCGAGTCCCATCAAGGTGGTCGTCACCGGCGCACCGGTCAGCCTGGCGAGATCGCGCAGGATCTGGCTCGCCGCGGGGCCCGAATTGATCACCCCGCCGCCGGTGTAGAGGATCGGCCGCTCGGCCGCCGCCATCATCTCGACCGCCGCCTCGATCAGCGCGGTGTCGGCCTTGACCTGCGGCTTGTAGCCCTTGTGTGGCAGCGCCTGAACGGTTGGCTTGCGATAGGGTGCGGTCGCGACCTGCACGTCCTTCGGCAGATCCACCACCACCGGCCCGGGACGGCCGGAGGTTGCGATGTGAAAGGCTTCATGGATCACGTCGCCCAGCTTCGCCGGATCCTTCACCAGGTAATTATGCTTGGTGCAGTGGCGGGTGATGCCGACCGTGTCGCATTCCTGGAAGGCGTCGGAGCCGATCAGCGGGGTGCCGACCTGCCCGGTCAGCACGACCAGCGGAATCGAATCCATCAGTGCATCGGTGATCCCGGTGACCGCGTTGGTCGCGCCGGGGCCCGAGGTCACCAGCACCACGCCGGGCCTGCCGGTCGAGCGGGCATAGCCCTCGGCGGCATGAACCGCTCCGGCCTCGTGCCGCACCAGGATGTGGCGGATTCGCTTCTGCTTGTACAACGCGTCGTAGATCGGCAGGACCGCGCCGCCGGGATAGCCGAAGACGACCTCGACGCCGAGGTCGTTCAGCGCCTGGATCAATATGTCGGCTCCGGTCATCTCGGCAATCATCTCGGGTACCTCTTGTGCGGTGCAGCGCGTGCGAATGGAGCCGCGTGCCCTATCTGTAATAAACTACTCTGTCAACGCCATTTCACGTAATTTAATTGCAATTTCCTCAATGATATTGTCATCGAGTTGCGTGTCAATGCGCCACCAACCGTCCGGCAGCTGGTGCCGGAACCAGGTGTACTGACGCTTGGCATATTGCCGGGTCGCCGCCTGCGAGCGTTCGACCATCTGGTCCCGGTCGATGCGTCCCTCGATCCAGTCGATGATGTCGCGCACGCCGATCGCGCGCATGGCGGGGAGGCTCGGGTCGAGACCGCGGTCGCGCAGCGCCTCGACCTCTTCGATCGCTCCTTGCTCGAGCATTGCTTCAAAGCGGCTGTTGCAACGCGCGTAAAGCCAATCGCGCGGGGGCAGCAGGATCGCCGGCGACACCGAGACATCATTGATGATTCCACCTCTAAGATCTTGTTGCCATTGGGATAACGACTTTCCCGTTGATCGGAATACTTCAAGCGCGCGGCTGATCCGGGTGCTGTCCCGCGGCTTCAGCCGGGCGGCGGCCTCGGGATCTTCGCGGCGCAACATGACCGCGGCCCTGCCCACCGACATGGCGCGCACCTCAGCTCTTATCGCAGGATCGATATCGGGCACCGGCGCGATGCCGTAGAGCAGGGTGCGCATATAGAGGCCCGTGCCACCGACAATGATCGGGAGCTTGCCCGCGTCGTGCGCCGCCGCGATCTCCCGGCGCGCATCCTCGGCCCAATCCGCGGCCGAGCAGGCAGAAGCCGCGTCGCGATAGCCGAATAGCCTATGCGGTACACGGGCCATCTCGGCCTCGCCGGGTCTGGCCGAAAGGATATGGAGATCCGCATAGACCTGGCTCGCATCGGTGTTGATCACCACGCCGCCTGCGAGTTGGGCGAGCCGCATCGCCAATGCGGACTTGCCGCTGGCGGTCGGTCCCGCGATAAGCGCGATCGATTTTCGAAATTGGGAGACGCTTTTGTTCATCGCGACGCTGATAGCATCGGAGAGGCTGAAAGCGGGCGATATTTCCGCTGCCGCCGATCGGCTTGCCCAGGCGGGCGCCACGAACCGCGGTACGGCGTGGATCGAGCGGGACATTGCCTGCGATCTGCGCTTCGACGGCGATCCCGTCGCCGCGCGGTCCGCGCTCGAAGGCGCCTTCGCCGGGGTAGACGCGATCGTCCAGCGCGAGGCCGATCGCCGCCGCCGGATGATGGTCGCCGACATGGATTCGACGATGATCACGATCGAATGTATCGACGAGCTCGCCGATTATGCCGGCATCAAGCCGAAGATCGCCGAGATCACTGAACGGGCCATGCGCGGCGAGCTCGATTTCGAGGGCGCGCTCGATGCCCGTGTGCAGCTGCTCAAGGGCCTCGACGCGTCGGTGATCGACCGCTGCCATGCCGAGCGCGTGGCGATCATGGGTGGAGCGCGTGAACTGGTCCGCACCATGCGGGGGAACGGCGCGGACTGTTACCTCGTCTCGGGCGGCTTCACCCTGTTCGCCGATCGGGTGGCGGCCGAGATCGGTTTTACCCGGGCGCTCTCCAATGTCCTCGAGTTCGCCGGGGGGAAGCTGGCGGGCACGGTCACGCGCCCGATCGTCGGCGCTGCGGCGAAGCGCGAGACGCTGCTCGCGGAGGCCCAGGCACATGGCCTGTCGCCGGAGCAATGCCTCGCGGTCGGCGATGGCGCGAACGACATTCCGATGATCGAGGCGGCGGGGCTGGGAGTCGCCTTTCATGCGAAGCCGAAGACGGCGGCGGCGGCCGGCGCGCGGGTCGACCATTGCGATCTGACCGCTTTGCTCTACGCGCAGGGCTATGCGCGCAAGGAATGGGTCCGCGAGATTTCAGGGTGAAAATAGCCCTTCCCATATGGGTGGGGCTTTGAGCAGCTCAATCCCGCGTCATGTCCGCCGCGATCGCGCCCAGGGCGAAGGCCACGGCGCCTTCCTGACGATCGAAGCTGATCCGGATCTGGCCTTCGCCGATCTCGCTTACACGGCCAACGATCGCCCCGGCGTCGGGGTGGCGCAGCTCGACCTGAGCGCCGAGCGCGGGTGCATCGCGGGTCTCGACAACGGCACCCCGGCCCGAGATGTCACGCAGAGCCACCTTCTGCCGAGTGCCGTCGGCTCGCAATTCGCATATCCGCCGGCGGCGCCAGCGGCTCGCCATGGCCACCGGCCGATCAACACGCTGCCAAAAGCTCATTCACGCCATCCGCTACCCGTCAAGGGAAGGAATATCCCCTGATTTCACGAAAATAGGGTTAATGGTCTGCTTCAGGGGGCCACGGGAAAGCAGGCCGATCCCGCGGCCTTTACCACCGCACAGGCTTCGTTCGCGGCGGCCCGCGAGCCGATCGGGCCCGCCTGGAGCCGGGTGAAATTCCCCGCGGGGGTATAGCTTGGACTGAGTGCTCTGAGGGCCGGGGCCTTGCCGGACAGCGATGCCCAGGCGCTTTTCGCGCCATCCGGGCTCGAGAAGGCGCCGAGCTGGATCTTCCAGCCGCCGGCCGACGCGACGATCAGTGGGGCCGGTTTCGGGGCCGGTTTGGTGAAGGCCCCGGCCGGCGCGGCGGGAGGGGCCGACGCCACCTTGACCGGCGGAGCCGCGGTTGGGGCCTTCCAGGGCTGCGCCGGGGCCGCGGCGGGGGCGGGAGGTGCCGAGGACGGCACGCTGGTCTGACCGAGCGGTTGCGGCATGCGCGTCGTGCGCATCGTCAGCGGAGTGTTGGGGTTCGGCGCATCACTGGTCTTCAGCATCGCCGTCCGTTCCAGTTCGCGCGCCAGCGAAAGCCCGGCCTGGCGCTGTGGCTCGGGAATGAGTTGGTCCATCTGGGTGAGGCTTGTGGTTGCGGCGCCGATTCCGGCGGCCTTGGCGCGGGTCATCAGGGCATAGGCGCGCACCCAGTCCTTCGGCAGCGAATCGCCGTTGAAATAAGCCGTACCCACGACATACTGGGCGCGGGGTTCGCCTTGGTCGGCCGCCTTTTTGAGCCAGATTATCGCTTCGTCGCGCTTTCCGCTCTGGAAAAGCTGGAGACCCAGCGTCGCCTGGGCCTGTTCATGACCGGACGTAGCGGCCTTCTTGTACCACTCGAGCGCCGCCGCGTTGTCGGCCGGCACGCCACGGCCGAGCTTATAGGCCTGACCCAGGTTGAACTGCGCGTCCGGATCGCCGGCGGCGGCCGGCCCGCGCCATTCGGCTACCGCCTTGGGATAATCGCCGGCCACCCACGCATCGACGCCGGCCTTGACGTCGGCGAAGGCCGGCGAAGCGGCCGCCAGAGCTATCAGCGCGCAGCCCAGAAACAAGCTTCTCATTCTCCACGGCCCCCAAGATATCCGCATGATTTGCCGGTAGATAGCGCGTTACGGCGGACCGGCGATAGCCCCATCTGACGCTCTTTCCAAAGGTCGCCGTTAACCAATGCTTAGCCGCATCCGTGGCACGCCTGCAGCCAGGCGCGAGTTCCGCGCGGGACGGAGCCAGGTCATGAAGAGGTGCTGGGCGGGAGCGGCGGGGGCCGCGCTGATGGCCGCGGCCGGGCCGGCATGGGCCAGCCAGGCCATGGCGGCCGGGTTGGAACCGGCGAGCGGAAGCGGTGAGCCTGTGCAGGCGGTCAGGGCGCGCGGCGGTGACTGTTTCGTGCGCAGCGCCCGCGGCGACCGGCCGATGCAATGGGCATCGCGGCCGCGTGGAAACGAGCCCGTCTGACTTTCGCTCAGCTCAGGGCGACGCCGCCCTTGATCGTGCGCAGCACCTTGCCCTGAACGGGCAGACCATCAAACGGCGTGTTGCCGGCGCGCGAGGCCATATGGTCCGAATCGATCCGCCACGGCGTGTCGGGATCGAATATCACCAGATCGGCTTCATCGCCCACCGCCAGCGTTCCACCCGGAATGCCCAGCAGCCGCGCGGGCGTCGAGGACAGCAGCGCAACCAGCCGGGGAAGGCCGACCACGCCGTCGCGTACCAGTGTGAGCGACAGCGACAGCAGCGTCTCGGCGCCCGACATGCCCGGCTCGGCATCGGCGAAGGGCAGCCGCTTGGCTTCGGGACCCTGCGGATCGTGGCTCGAGCAGATCAGGTCGATCGTTCCGTCCGCGATCGCGGCAATCGCGGCGCGGCGGTCATCCTCGCTCCTGAGCGGCGGCGACAGCCGGGCGAAGGTTCGGAAGCCGCCGATCGCGACATCGGAGAGCAGCAGATGCGCGGGGCTGATCCCGCAGCTCACGGGAAGCCCGCGCCTCTTGGCGTCGCGGACGAGGTCGAAGGCACGCGCCGTCGACAACTGGCGGAAATGGAGGCGCGCTCCGCTCTGCTCGGCGAGCATGATGTCGCGCGCAACCGCCATCGCTTCGGCGGCGGAGGGTGCGGCAGGCAGGCCCATCCGCGTTGCATATTCGCCCTCGGTCGCCACCGCGCCCGCGGCCAGCCCCGCGTCCTCGGCATGGCTGATCACCAGCAGGCCCAGCGCATGGGAATAGGACAGCAGCCGGTGCATCACGCCGGAGTCGGCGATCCACTCCCGCCCGGTCGCCACCGCGCAAGCGCCTCCGGCTTTCATCAGCCCGATCTCGGCCAGTTCTTCGCCGCGCAGGCCCTTGGTCGCGGCGGCGAGTGGATGGATCCAGACATCGGGCTTGCCGGCCGCGGCGGCGCGCTGCACGAGTGCGCTGTGATCGAGCGGCGGCGACTGATCCGGCATCAGCACCGCGCGGGTGATCCCGCCCGCGGTGAAGGCGGCCATATCGATCGCGAAGATCCCGAGATCGACGAGACCCGGCGCGAGATGCGCGCCGCCGGCGTCGATCGTCTCGACATCCGAAGGCGCGTCGAAACTGCCGACCGCCGCGATATGACGGTCGCGGATCAGTACGCCGCCGGGCGTGACCGTTCCCGCCAGGGGATCGACCAGCTTCGCATTGAGGATGGCGAGCGGCGCGGTCATGTCCAGCCCTCGACGCCGCGGCGGCGGCGGGTCAGCACGTCCAGGCAGGCCATGCGCACCGCAACCCCCATCTCGACCTGCTCGGTGATCGCCGAGCGCGTCGGATGATCGGCGACGCTGCTGGTGATCTCGACGCCCCGGTTCATGGGGCCCGGATGCATCACCAAGGCTTCGGGCGCGGCGCGCTCGAGCCGTTCGGGGGTGAGACCGTATAGGCGATGGAACTCGCGCGGGGAGGGCAGGAATGCACCTTCCATCCGCTCGCTCTGGAGGCGAAGCATCATCACCACATCAGCTCCGTCGAGCCCGGCATCGAAATCGGTGAACGGGATGACGCCGAGGCGTTCGATCGCGGCGGGCATCAGGGTTGGCGGCGCGACGACGCGGACTTCGGCGCCGAGCGCGGTCAGCGCCAGGATATTCGATCGCGCCACCCGGCTGTGCAGGATATCGCCGCAGATTGCGACCGAGAGCCCCGCGATCCGGCCCTTGCGGCGGCGGATCGTCAGCGCGTCGAGCAGCGCTTGGGTGGGATGCTCGTGGCGGCCATCACCGGCGTTGAGCACCGGGCAATCGACCTTGTCCGCAATCAGCTGGACCGCGCCCGACGATTGGTGACGGATCACAATCATGTCGGCCCGCATCGCGTTGAGCGTGACCGCGGTGTCGATCAGCGTCTCGCCCTTCTTAACGCTCGACGCGCCAACCTGCATATTGACCACGTCTGCGCCGAGACGCTTGCCGGCGATCTCGAAGGACAGCAGCGTGCGCGTCGAATTCTCGAAGAAGGCGTTGATCAGGGTCAGTCCCGACAGCCGATCGTCATGCTTGGTGGTGGCGCGGTTCAGCGCGATCCATTGTTCGGCCTCGTCGAGCAGGAACAGGATCTCGTGCGGCTGAAGTCCGTAGATGCCGGTCAGATGGCGATGCGGAAATGGTGACGACATTAAAGCCGCGCCATAGACCGGTGAGCGGCCAAGCTCAAGCGCGCTCGATATGTTCAGATCATCGCGTCGATTGCGCCCTGTAGAATGTAGGCGGCGGCGAGCTTGTCGACCAGTTCGGCCCGGCGGGCGCGGCTCGCATCGGCATCGATCAGCGTGCGGGTGACGGCCTGGGTCGACCACCGTTCGTCCCACAGCAGGATAGGCAGGCCGATGCCTTCGACGTTGCGGGCGAAGGCGCGGACCGACTGGGTGCGGGGCGAATCGCTGCCGTCGAGGTTGAGCGGCAGGCCGATCACCATGCCACGGGCCGACTGCGCGGTGAGCAGCGCGCGCAACTTGGCCGCATCGACGGTGAATTTTGCGCGGACGATCGTCTCCGCCGGGCTGGCGATCGTCCAGCCCGCGTCGCACAGCGCCACGCCGATCGTCTTGGTGCCGACGTCGAGCCCCGCCAGCCGCCCGCGATCGGGCAGCGCTTCGCGAAAATCCAGGGTTGAGGAACAGATCACCGGTTCAGGAAGGCCTTTGCACGTGCTTCGGCATCGGTGCGGATATTGCCCCAGAACAGCGCATAATCGAACACATGATAATTGTTGCCCGGCATGACGAAACGATCAAAGCCCTTGGGCGGCCTGCCGATCAGCAGCAGGCCCGACGGATCGCAGCGCGCAGGGATCGCGCCCGGCCGAACGTCCATGCCGAGGAAATCGTCGCGCGGGACGAGCGACCCGAGATTGGCGGCGGGCAGCGCGGCAGTGCCGGGGGCGCCGGTGAGCGGGTTGACGCACAGCATCGCTGTGCCGGTGCGCGGCTTGCCGGTCAGCCCCGTCGATCCCTCGAAAATCTCCCGGATCATCCGGGGTTCGGCCGGCTCGGCGAAGCTCTGCCACGACAGCACGCACCGAATCTGGCCCGGGCCGGCGCAGGCGGGAAGTCCGAGCGCGGGAAGATCGGCCTGGATCGAGATCGGCCAGCCGACCAGATAGGCGGCGACGATGCGGCGGGCGACCGGCTCGCCGGCGACCCGCTGGCGCATCAGCCGCATCAGATGGATGGTGCCCTGGCTGTGCCCCGCCAATATGATCGGCCGCGATGCCGGGATTTGGGCGATGAAGGCGTCGAACGCGCGGAGAACATCGCCATAGGCCAGATTGAGCGCCAGGGCTGAATCGGGCGCCTTGGTCAGAAAGGCGCCGAGCGCCGCCGAACGATAGCGTGGCGCCCAGATCGCGCCGATCCGGTTGAAGGCGCTGGCCTCGCTCGACGCGAACACCCGCAGCCATTTGCGCGAGTCTGCATGGTCGAGCGGCGCGTTCCAGCCTGCCTTGCTGTAATAGGTGGTCGGCGGAACATAGAAGACCGCGATCGGCGGCGGGACGGAAGGCCTCTCGCCGGGCGGCACCCAGCGCGACGGATCGTCGGGAAGGTCGGGGCGCGACAGCCAGGCCCCGGCGCGGGCATAATCGGGAGCGGGCTGGGCCGAGCGCGGATCGAAACTGCCGTTGGGGACGAATGCGAGGCGCAGAAGCTGGTCCTGAAACAGGTTCCAGCCGATTCCGGCGGCCAAGCCAAGCACGATCAACCCCGCGATGACGTATAGAAAACGGCGAGCGAGCACGAGTTACTCCGATTGTGCAATGCAGCACGAGGCGGACGACGGGCAAGTGCGTAGCGGGCAATCGCGCTTGCGTCCAATGGTCAGCACATCCCGCTCGCCGCGAACGGAGGGGAGGGGTAGGGAGATGTCCGCTTGAAGCGTAGCGCGCCCGATGCTAGCCGCCCCGCCATGTCAGTCGATGCCGCTACCGTCCGCAAGATCGCGAGCCTGGCCCGCATCGCCGTCACAGACGGCGATGTCGAGGCGATGGTGCCCGAACTCAACAACATCCTCGGCTGGATCGAACAGCTCGGCGAGGTGGATACCGATGGTGTCGCGCCGCTCGCCGCGGTGATCCCCAATCATCTGCGCCTGCGCCCCGATGTCGTCACCGACGGCGACATCCGGGAGAAGGTGCTGGCCAACGCGCCGCAGCCCGAACATGGCTTCTTCGCGGTGCCGAAGGTGATCGAATGAGGAGCGCGATCACCGATCTGGGCATCGCCGGTATCCGCGACGGGTTCCGCGCCGGCGATTTCTCGGCGCGCGAAGTGGCCGAAGCGTTCAACGGCGCGATCGCCTCGGGCAAGGCGCTCAACGCCTTCATCATCGAGACCCCCGACCATGCGATCGCGGCGGCCGAGGCCGCCGACAAGGCGCGCGCCGAAGGCAGTCTACTGCCGCTGTCGGGCGTGCCGCTCGGCATCAAGGACCTGTTCTGCACCGCTGGTTATCAGACCACGGCGGCGAGTCGCATCCTCGGCGGTTTCACGCCGCCCTATGAGTCGACCGTGACCACCAAGCTGTTCGCGGCCGGGGCGGGAATGCTCGGCAAACTCAACATGGACCAGTTCGCGATGGGCTCGTCGAACGAGACCAGCGCCTATGGCAATGTCATCTCTCCCTGGCGGAGCAAGGACGGCGGCAACGCAGCGCTGTCGCCGGGCGGGTCGTCGGGCGGCTCCTCCTCGGCGATCGCGGCGCGGCTCGTTCCGGCGGCGACCGGCACCGACACCGGCGGCTCGATCCGCCAGCCGGCCGCCTTCACCGGCATCGCCGGGATCAAGCCGACCTATGGCCGCTGCTCGCGCTTCGGCATCGTCGCCTTCGCCTCGTCGCTCGATCAGGCGGGGGCGATGGCGCAGGACGTCCGCGACAGCGCCATCCTGCTCGAGGCGATGTCGGGATTCGACCCAAAAGACTCGACTTCGCTCGATGTCCCCGTTCCCAAATGGGAGGAAGAATTATCCAGTAATCTCAAAGGTAAGAAGGTCGGTATTCCCAAGGAATATCGCGTCGACACCATGCCCGCCGAGATCGACGCGCTGTGGCGGCAGGGGATCGCCTGGCTCCGGGACGCGGGGGCCGAGATCGTCGAGGTATCGCTACCGCATACCCGCTATGCGCTGCCGACCTATTATATCATCGCGCCGGCCGAGGCCTCGTCGAACCTCGCCCGCTATGACGGGGTGCGTTATGGCCTGCGCGATCTGCCCGATGGCGCCAGCCTCCAGGACATGTACGCCGCCACCCGCGCGGCGGGCTTTGGCGCCGAGGTCAAGCGCCGCATCCTGATCGGCACCTATGTGCTGTCGGCGGGCT
>CAMLSA010000070.1 GCA_946482655.1 uncultured Sphingomonas sp.
TCGCCGGGGGCAAGGGCGCGATCAACATCAACGTCCTGTGGGAAATGGGTGGCGCCCAGCGCATCCTCCACGGCGTGCTCGAAAAGACCCGCGGCATGGTGGCGGGCGTTACCTGCGGCGCGGGGATGCCCTACAAGCTCAGCGAGATCGCGGCCTCCTATGGGGTCAACTATCTGCCGATCGTTTCTTCGGGCCGCGCCTTCAGCGCGCTGTGGAAACGCGCCTATTCGAAGGCGGCCGAATGGCTGGCCGGCGTGGTCTATGAGGACCCCTGGCTGGCGGGCGGCCACAACGGCCTCTCCAACGCGGAGGATCCCAGGCAGCCGCAGGATCCCTATCCACGCGTCAAGGCGCTGCGCGAGACGATGCGCAACGGCGGCATCTCGGACGATGTGCCGATCATCATGGCAGGCGGCGTCTGGTATCTGCGCGACTGGAACGACTGGATCGACAATCCCGAGCTCGGCCAGATCGCCTTCCAGTTCGGCACGCGGCCGTTGCTGACCAAGGAAAGCCCTATCCCGCAAGGATGGAAGGATTACCTGACCAGGATCGAGCCGGGCGACGTGCTGCTCCACCGTTTCTCGCCGACGGGATTCTATTCGTCGGCGGTTCGCAATCCGTTCCTGCGCAATCTCGAGGCGCGCTCCGAGCGGCAGATCGCCTTCTCGATGGAGGCGGCGGGCGATCATCAATATCAGCTCGACGTCGGCGTCAAGGGCAAGAGCTTTTGGGTGACGCTCGGCGATCTCGGCCGCGCGCGAGAATGGCATGGCCTCGGCTTCACCAATGCGCTCAAGACGCCGGACAACACGCTCGTCTTCGTCACCACCGAGGAAATGGCCACGATCCGCAAGGACCAGGCGGACTGCATGGGCTGCCTCAGCCAGTGCGGCTTTTCCTCCTGGGCGGATACCGAGGGCAACTCGACCGGCCGGCTCGCCGATCCACGCAGCTTCTGCATTCAGAAGACGCTCCAGGACATTGCGCATGGCGGTCCGATCGATCAAAATCTGATGTTCGCCGGCCATGCCGCTTACAAGTTCAAGCAGGATCCTTTCTATTCGAACGGTTTCGTGCCGACGGTGCAGCAGCTGCTCGACCGCATCCTGACGGGAGATTGACCCCTTCGTCCCCCACGCACGGGAGTTTGATCCGGCCCAAGAAGTGTTGGGGTTGGATTCGCCTCGATCAAAGCTAGTCTGCGTCCATGAAATCCGCGCTCATCGTCCGCCACACACCCTATGAAGGCATTGCCGGCTTTCGTGCCCCCATCGAGGCGGCCGGCTATGAGCTGACCCGGATCGATGTCGCCGATCCGGCCTTTCCGCACGTCGACTTCGACGAGCCCGATCTCGTCCTGATCATGGGCGGCCCCATGGGCGTCTATGAAACCGAGGCGCATCCCTGGATTGCCGGCGAGATCACCCGGCTGGCGCGGCGGATCATGCTCGATCGGCCGACGGTCGGAGTCTGCCTCGGCAGCCAGATGATCGCGGCGGCAATGGGCGCGAGGGTTTATCCGGGGCCGGTCAAGGAAGTCGGCTTCGCTCCGGTCAGGATCACCGCGGCGGGGCTCGGGTCACCGCTGCGCCATATCGAGGATGTGCCGGTGCTGCACTGGCATGGCGACAGCTTCGATCTGCCGCCGGGCGTCGAGCTGCTCGCCTCGACCGACAAATACGCCCACCAGGCTTTTCGCCGTGGCGCCAATCTGCTGGCGCTGCAGTGCCATCCCGAAATGGGCGAGGATCCGCGCTTCGAGATATGGCTCGAGGATGAACCCTATATCATGGCGGCCGGCCTGAGCGTCGCCGAGCTGCGCGCCCAGCATGACAGGCTCGGTGCCGCCACCGTCGCCGCGGGCCAGAGGATGATCGCCGATTGGCTCGACCGGCTCGACTGACCGGCCGGCCGCGTCGCGCGACAATTCCACTTCATTGCCGAACTTCCCTGCAACCGAATTCATGGTAAGCAGGTACATGGAGCGAGGGGGCGTGGCTGATGGAGTGGTCGGAGGAAGCGCGGGACGGGGCGATCATCGGATCTCCCAACGGCAAGATCGACGAAAGCACCGCGCAGACGTTCGGGACCAGCCTCGAGCAAGCAGTCGGCCGGGCGGCCGAGGCGTCGGCGAGGCTCGTCGTGGACTGCTCCGGCATCTCCTATATGTCGTCGCGGGGCCTGCGCGCGCTGACGCTCGCCAAGCGCAAGGCTGACGGCGCCTCAGTCAGGATCATATTGGCCGCGCCGAACGAGATCGTGCGCGAGATCCTCGCGATCAGCCGGTACGACAAGTTGTTTGGCGTCACCGATTCGGTCGAGGCGGCGCTCACCGCCTGATCAACGTTCATTCCCGGGGGAGATCGCATGCTCGTCAGATTTTGGGGAACGCGCGGATCTCTCGCGGTCGCGCAGACCGGAGGAGCGATCAAGAACAAGATCGCCCGCGCGCTGGTCGTGGCGGACGGCCGCAAGTTCGCCGATCAGGACGAGGCGGCCGCCTTCGTCGAGGCTGAGCTCGATTTCGCCACCCGCGCTACCTATGGCGGGGCCACCACCTGTATCGAGATCGAAGCCGAGGGCGACGGCTCCTTCCTCGTCTGCGACATGGGATCGGGGCTGCGCGAGTTCGGCATCAATGCTTTCGGCCGTTGCGCGAGCGGCCATGCGCGCGTCTATAATTTCTTCATGTCGCATCTTCACTGGGATCATATCTGCGGCTTTCCCTTTTTCGGCCCTGCCTTCGATCCCAATGCGCGCATCATCATCCACTCGGGCCACCCCGATGCGGAGACGGCGTTGCGGCGACAGCAGGAGGAGATCAGCTTTCCGGTAGCCTTCGATTGGCTGCGCGCCGAGATCCAGTTCGTGACGCTCGAGGCCGGCGAGACCTACAGAATCGGCGGCGTCGACGTGGAGGTGATGGAGCAGCATCACAGCCATAAGAGCTTCGGCTATCGCTTTACCGATTCCGGTGGGAAGACCGCGATCTTCTCCACCGATAGCGAGCACAAGATCGAGAGCATGGAAGGCGAGGCGGATGTCGCCGAATTCTTCCGCGGCGCCGATCTCGTGATCTGCGACACCATGTATTCGCTCGCCGACGCGGTCTCCATGAAGGAGGATTGGGGCCACTCGTCGAACATCGTTGCGATCGACATCTGCCACGAGGCCAAGGCGAAGCGGCTCGCGTTGTTCCACCACGAGCCGATCTACAGCGACGACGATATCCAGCGCATGCACAGGGAGAGCATCCGCTACGAGGAGCTGACCCGGCGCGAGCAGCCGCTCCAAGTGCTGTGCGCTTATGACGGCCTCGAAGTCAGGCTTTAACCTCAACCCCCGCGTCTGGCTGGCGGGTCTCGCGGGACTTCTGCTCGCAGCCCTGATCAGCGCCTGGGGCGGGGAGGCGATGCGCCGCCCGCTGTTCGACCTGTGGCAGCGTGTCTCGCCCCGCGACCTCACCGGCACCAAGGTCCACGTCGTGCTGATCGACGCCGAGGGACTTGCGGCGGTCGGGCCCTGGCCCTGGCCGCGCTACCACATGGCGAGACTGACCGAGGAGATCGCGGCGCGCCGGCCCAGCGCGATCGGTTTCGACATGCTCTTTCCCGAGCCCGATCGAGTGCGCCCGGACATTTTCGCCGCGCTCTATCCCGAGCTGACTGCGGTAGCCGCCGCCGAGGTCCGGGCGCTGCCGCCGATGGATCGGCTGTGGGGCCAGGTGATCGGCAGGGCTCCGGTGGTGCTTGGCCGGGCGGGCGTGGCCACGGACGGCGGCGATCCCGCGCAGCTGTTCATCGACGCCGAGATCAAGGGGACGTTGCCCCCCGCGATGGCCGCCGAACCGCGCGTCATCGCCAATATCCCCGAGCTCGAACAGGCGGCGCTCGGCCATGGCCTGCTCAACGGCCGGCCCGACGGCGACGGCACCGTTCGGCGGGTGCCGATGCTGATGGGGGTCGGCGGAAGGCCCATGCCCGCCCTTTCGCTCGAACTTGCGCGGATCGTCCTGCGCGAGAATGTCGTCACTTCCGCGCCAGGGGCGGTCACGATCGGCGAGCAGCGCATTCCCGTCGATGAGGAGGGGCGGATGCGCCTTCACTTCGGCCATTTTCCACCGGCCGCGATCAGTTCGGCGGCCGATGTGCTGCGGCGGGGCTTCCCGGCCGACGCCTTTGCCGGGCGGATCGTGCTGGTCGGCCTCGCGGCCGAGGGGACCGCCGATATCGTCTCGACCCCGCTTGCCGCCGAGGCGTACGGGCCGCTGGTGCAGGCGCAGGCGGTCGACGCGGTCCTGCGGGGCGGCTGGCTGGAACGGCCGCGCTGGGTGGCGCCGGTCGAATGGGCGGCGGGAATGGTGCTCGCCCTGCTGATCCTGTCGCTTGCCGCGGAGCGCCGCCGCCTGCTCCTTCTGATTCCCGCGGGGCTGGCGGTAGCGGTTCCGGCCGCAGCCTGGTTCGCCTTCGACATAGCCGCGCTGTTGGTCGATCCGTTGCGGCCACTGCTGCTCGGCGGAGCGACCGCGGCGGGCGTGGCGGGCGGCCTATTCGCCGAGGCGCGGCGGGAGCGGGGGCGGCTGCGGGAGACGCTGGTGCGCGAACGGGTCGCGACCGCCGCGGTCGAAGGGGAACTGCAAGCCGCGCGCAGCATTCAACTCGGCATGTTGCCGCCGCGCGCCGATCTTTCGAACTTCGATCCGCGTCTCGATGTCGACGCGCTGCTCGAACCGGCAAAGTCGATCGGTGGTGATCTTTACGATGTTATCCGGCTGAATGACGATCGGATCGCTTTCCTGGTGGGCGACGTGACGGGCAAGGGTGTGCCCGCTGCGTTGTTCATGGCGCTGTCCAAGGCACTCGCGAAGAGCGTCGTGCTGCGCGATATCCCCACGCTCGCCGATGCCGCTTTCATCCTCAACGAAGAACTGATGCGCGACAACAGCGAGTCGATGAACGTGACGATGTTGATCGGGATCATCGATCTGGCGACCGGCCAGCTGGTCCTGATGAGTGCCGGCCATGAGGATCCGCTCCACATTCGCGCTGATCGCACGATCGCGATCCACAGGCTCGATGGCGGCCCCCCCTTCTGCATCGTCGATTTCCCTTATCCCGACGAACCGATGAAGCTGCTGCAGGGCGAAACGCTGGTGTTGATCTCCGACGGGGTCAGCGAGGCGCTGAACGGGTCGGATGCGCTGTTCGGGCATGAACGGCTGATCGCCGCGCTCGAGGGCAAGGACAGCGCGACGGCGATGGTCGAATCGATACGCGACGCGGTGCGTGCGTTCGAGGATGGAACCGATCCGACCGACGACCTGACCGTGATGGCGGTGCGTTACCTGGGCTAACGAACTGTGACGACGACGCGTCGATTGGCCTGGCTGGCGACGCCGTCGCCGGTTTGGTCGCGAAGCTCGCGTTCGCCGCGACCGACCGCGCTCATCAGCGAGGGTTCGATTCCCTGCTCGGCCAATGCGCCCATCACCTGCTCGGCACGGCGCTGCGACAGCTCGTCATTGGCTTCCCTGCTGCCGACGGTGTCGGTGTAGCCCGTGATCTGTATCTCCGCGCCCGGCCGCCTCGCTATCTCCGCTCGGAGGAAATCGAGGCCCGGCGTCGAGTCCGGCGTCAGCGTGGTGGTGCCTTCCTTGAAATAGAGGGTGAGCCGCACCGGAGCCGCCGGCAGGGCATCGAGCAGGGCGCGCTGTCGAGCGCTGAGTTTCGCGGGATCGATCGCCTTGGTGCGCGGTGTACCCGACAAGTTGGTGCGGCTGTTGAGTTCGCTTACCACCGTCTCCCGGGGCGAGCCATCTTCCTCGAGCAGCGCGACCGCCCCTTGCTTGCCTTCCTCGCTGGGCAGCAGGGTGAGCGAAGGCGTCGCGCAGGCCGTCAGCATCCCGCCGAGCATCAGCAACGATAGCAGGCCCGGCTTCATTTCGGCACCTCGACGATGAAGCGGGTGCCGCGGACCCCGAGCAGCGACGTTGGCGTCCGCACCTTCATGGCATCCGCTTTCGAGCGGGCGATCTGGCCCGAGACCACCGCCAGCGAGCCGCGGTCGACCTTGGTCACGAAGCTGCCGGCTTGGCTTTTCCGGTTATAGTCGAACCGATCGACGGAGATCCGGCTGTTGGGCCCGACCGCGAAACGGGTGTCGTCGATGAAGGTCAGGCTAATCTGGCCGTCCTTGCCGGTCACCAGCGTGTCGCCCTGCATCAGAACGAAGCCCGGGCCGGGCGCGAGCATCGCCTTGCCCCGCTCGACCGAGGCGGCCCCCAGGCTGCGCTTGATCCGGCCTATCTCCGCCCAGGCCGGCTGGACCGCAATGACCATACCCAACAGTGCCAAAAGCGCCCGATGCATCATTCTCGCCATCCCCATGACCAGCAAGTCATGACATAGCGCAAATATGGGCTCCCGCGACTCGAAATCGCCGTCGGTGACAATCCGTTGCAATGGCATCGAAGCCGTCCACCGGATGGTCGTGGGCGCCCAGGCTTTCAGCGAGGAATGCGGCCTCGAAAGCGGCCACGGCGCGCGGCTGGCGATCATCGTCGAAGAACTCGTCTACAATCTCGTCGAACATGGCGGAATCGGCGACGACGGGTTGATCGAGCTGGTACTGACGCACGAGCGGGGCGTCGTCGGAATAGCGCTGAGCGACAGCGGCGTCGCCTTCGACCTGCGCGATGCCGGATCCGAGAGGGAGACCCCCGAACGCGGTGGCGGCGCGGGAATCGATCTGGTGCGCGCCTGGGCGGAGATCGTCGACTATGGCTCGGTCGCCGGGCGCAACCGACTGCTCCTGAAGATGTGGCTTTCCTGACGGCTCTTTGTCGCCTCGCCCTTCCGCTCGTCCAATCCCCCCGCTATGGCAGGCGCATATCTGTCCCCGGGGGAAGCCTTGCAACTGCCTGTCCTCGCCGCCACGGCCCAAGCGATCCATTTCAACGATCTGCACCTGGACCCGATCGCGCTCGATCTCGGATTCCTTCAGATCCACTGGTATTCGCTGGCCTATATCGCCGGCATCCTGCTCGGCTGGTACTACCTGACCAAGCTGATCGATCAGCCCAATGCGCCGATGGCGCGGCGCCATGCCGACGATTTCGTCTTCTACGCGACGATCGGCATACTGGCGGGCGGCCGGCTTGCCTATGTGTTCTTCTATCAGCCCGAAATCCTTCGCAATCCGGTCGACATATTGAAGCTGTGGCAGGGCGGCATGTCCTTCCATGGCGGGGCGCTCGGCGTCTCGCTCGGCATCTTCTGGATGGCGCGCAAGCATGGGCTGAGCTGGCTGCGCATCCACGACTATATCGCCTGCTGCGCGCCGTTCGGCCTGTTCTTCGGGCGGATGGCCAATTTCGTGAACGGCGAGCTGTGGGGCCGACCAAGCGACGTGCCCTGGGCGATCATCTTCCCCCAGGCCGACGACGGCCTGCCTCGCCATCCGAGCCAGCTGTACGAGGCGGGCCTCGAAGGACTGGTGCTCGGCCTGGTCCTGGCCTTTTTCTTCTGGCGCACCGACGCGCGGAACGAGCCGGGCAAGCTTGTCGGCATCTTCCTGATTGGCTATGGACTCAGCCGCTTCATCGTCGAGTTCTTCCGCGAGCCTGACGCCCAGCTCGGCACATTGAGCTGGGGGCTGACGATGGGACAGACACTGACCGTGCCGATGCTGATCGGAGGCGTCTACCTGATTGCCACCGCGGCGAAACGGCGCGCGGGTCCCGTGGCTTCAACCTCTTAGAGCTTTGCTAACCTAAAATGGCTAAGCAACGCGGCGTGTTGGACGTCGCAAAACAGAGGCATATGCAGACACCCGAGGACTTGGCCGCAGCGCTGATCCGAAGGATAGAGGAGCAGGGCCCCATCCCCGTCGCCGATTATATGGAGGCGGCGAACAGCTTCTATTATGCCTCGCACGATCCGTTTGGAATCCAAGGCGACTTCATCACCTCTCCCGAGATCAGCCAGATGTTCGGGGAACTGGTCGGCATCTGGATCGCCGATCTGTGGACGCGGGCCGAGGCCGAGACGGTCCATTATGTGGAGCTTGGACCCGGTCGCGGCACGCTGGCCGCCGACGCACTGCGGGCGATGTCGGTGCTGGGCCGCAAGCCCCAGGTCCATTTCGTCGAAACCAGCCCGATACTGCGCAAGCTGCAGAAGGAGCGTGTGCCTCATGCCCGATGGCATAAGGGCATAGAAACGCTGCCCACCGACATGCCGCTGATCATCATCGCCAATGAATTTTTCGACGCGCTTCCCTATCGTCAGTTCATCAAGACCTATGCCGGCTGGCGCGAGCGGATGGTCGGCCACGGTCCGGACGGCTTCGCATCGGTGCCGGGACCCGAACCCGCCGAGGATCTGGTGCCCGAGCATCTCCATCAGGCGATCGCGGGCAGCATCTACGAGATGTCGCCGGCCGGCTTGGCCATCGCGCGGTCGCTCGCGAAGAAGATCTCGCGACAGGGTGGGGCTCTGCTGGCGATCGACTATGGTCACGAGAATTATGACGCTGGCGATACGCTACAGGCGCTTAACGCCCACGCCTATGCCGATGTATTCAGCAATCCCGGCGCGAACGATCTTACCGCCCATGTCGATTTCACCGCGTTGGGGCGGGCCGGCCAGCTGGGCGGAGCCCGTATCGAAGGCCCGGTGTCGCAGGGCTATTTCCTAGGCACGATGGGAATCGCGGCGCGCGCGGCCGCGCTCGGGCGCCACCATCCCGAACGCGCGGAGGAGATCGCCGCAGCCTTGCGCCGCCTTACGGATGAGGAGGAGATGGGCACATTGTTCCGCGCCATGGCGATGGTAAACGGCAAATGGCCCAGGGCGGCGGGCTTTCAACTGGCTGTCTAGCCGGGGCCCGATACTAATAAGCTTGAGATTTCGCCGGTAATCGTTAGGGGGTAACCCAAGAACAGCCTTTGGCGAGATCGCGGTCGATTCCGCAGGATATGCCTGGTGCGAACCTGCGACAGGACCCATGAATGACTGAAGCCACAATCGTCATCGACGCCGCCAGCGCGACGGTCGAGAAACGCAACATCGCCTTCAATGCGCTGGTCGACGATGATGCACGCAAGTTCGCGGTCAGCATCGCCGATTTCCAGCATTTCGGGGTGGAGAACGCCAAGCTCGATCCAGTCGGATCGGTCGCGGTGATTTCCGGCAATCTTGCCGGCCTCATCCAAATCAAGGCGCGCAGGAATGAACTGCTTCCTACGACGAGGCTAGCGCCGCTCTGAACCGCTCCATTGCGCGATTTCGCGAAATCGCCCCAGTTCCGAAGGGGAGTATATGACCAATATCGAACTCTACCGGGCGAATGCCGCTGCGCAGCGGCTTGCCGCCCAGAACACCAACCTTCCGAACCGTCGCGCGATGCACGAGCGTTCGGCGGAAAGTTGGGAAGCGATGGCCGAAAGTGCGGCGGACACGATCGCTCGCGCCCACGTCAACGAAGCGGCGAAGGCGGCCGGCGCCCCACGCTGATGCCTGCCGGCCTGTACATCTGTCTGCGTGACATCGGAGCGGCGGTCTGCCGTCCGCTGTCCTACTGCCGCATTGGAGAATCCCTATGTCCCGCATACCCGTCAAACCCTTCCTGATCACCAAGGACGAGGACGGTCTGTTCCGTCTGACGGTGCGGGTGACGCGCTACAACATGTATAATTATCCGCTGGTCACCGCGACACTGCAGGACGAGACCTTCAAGACGATGGCCGCTGCCCGCGCCTTCGCGCGCGAGCAGTTCAACGCCGAAGCGGGCCAGTACGCGACCAAGTAGCGACTGCCGTCAACCGTCGCTGTCCGGCACGCATGGCGCCGGCCGCGACGCCTTGCGCGCGATTCGGGTCGTTGTGAATTCTTCCGCGGTCAGTGCGGCGGATCGGTCGCCGTCGGCATTGGCGAAACGGGTCGTGGTCTTCACCGACCATTCGTCGAAGTCTAGCCTGCCGTCGCCGTTGGCGTCCAGCTTGGCATAAGCCTTGCGCCGGCTGGCGAGGAACTCCTCACGCGTGACTTTTCCGTCGCGGTCCTTGTCATAGCGTTGAAAGCGTTTCTCCTCGCGGGTCTTCTCGCTCGCGGCGGGGGGGTCGGCAAGCGCCGTTGAACTGCCCGCTTCGGCCGGTGCGGGCGGAGCAAGAGGTGGGCTGGCGCTGAGACTCTGCCACAACGCCAGTCCTCCGCCGCCGAGCAGCAATGCGCCCGCCGCACCTGCCAGATATCGCCACATCCGCTGTCTTCCCCCTCTGGATCGTCTCATATTAGCGCCCAGTGACGCGATAGGCGAGAGTACGAAGCAATCGGGCCGGAGAACCCTGCCGCCGCAGCCGATCCGCTGGCCTGTTCGCGTCCAGCCGCGCCAGCACTACGAGCAGGCCGAGCGGCCTGAGCGCGGCGGGCCAGCGGCCGATATTCACCTGAGTCAGCCGTTCGGCCGCGCTGGATCGGGCGAACTGGCGAGCCTCGGCATTGCGCAGGCGATGGCCGAGGTCGGCAAGCGCCCAGCCTTCGCCGGCAGCGCGAACGTCCTCCGGCGGGACGCCGAGCAGTTGCGCCGACAAGGCAAACAGCCGGCCGCCCCGCCCCTGGGCATGGGCGACGATATCGGGCTTGCCGGGCTCTTCCTCATCGAGCAGCGCCGCCCAGCCTTCTTCGATTGCGGCCAGCGATTCTCCGCTCAATCCGGCCGGGAGCAGGGTTGCGGCCGCGGCGGCAAGCAGCGGTTCGGCGGGCACCGGCGCTTCGGCGACATCGAGCCGCGCCAGCGCATCGCGCCACCAGATCAGACGCATCGCGCCGATCGCCGGTTCGCGTGCCGCCGCGACCACGGCACCCATCCGCTCGTCGAGCTGCCACAGCAGGGCGAGCGCGTCCCGGCGCCCCGGCGGCGCATAGCTCAGGGCCAGTTGTCGTTCGGGATCGGCGAGAATGGCTAAAGGTCCAGACCCTCGGCTCAGGCGGTGAGGTAGAGTGAACGGTCGAGGTGGCGTTGCAAGCTGTCCAGCAGCGCGCCGCGCGTAAAGGGCTTGCGAAGGAGCTCATATTGGCCGCCATAGCCGGTCGCGAGCTCGTCGCTGAAGCCGCTCACCAGTACCACCGGGAGCTTCGGCCAGCGGCGGTTGAGCCGGCGCGCGAGCTGCACACCGCTCAGCCCGGGCATGACCACGTCGGTCAGGACGATATCGAACGGCGGCTCATCGTCATCGCTCTCGCCGATGATATTGAGGGCTTCCTCTGCCGATGCCGCCTGGGTGATTTCGAGGCCGATATCCTCGAGCATCATGCAGGTGATTTCCGCGATCTGTATATTGTCTTCGACATAGAGAAGGCGCGCGACGAGGGGTTCGCCCGCCTTGGCGGCCGGGTCATGCGCGGTTGCCGGAGCCTGATCGCCGTGCATCGACTTTCTCCCGAGTCGCCCCCGACTCGGTTCAGACCTTACCACAAAATGTTACCAAACATTTCCGCAATATACCGTAGCGGAAGGATGTCCTGTTCATTAACCCTTATATGTCACGGACTTGACCGTCGCGACGACGTCCGAGACCTTGAGCAGCGCGGCCTTTTCCAAGTTGGCCGCATAGGGCATCGGCACGTCCTCGTTGGTCACCCGGCGGACGGGGGCGTCGAGATCGTCGAAGCCCTCCTCCATCGCGATCGCGATGATCTCCGACGCGATCGAGCAGACCGGCCATCCTTCCTCGACCACCACCATGCGGTTGGTCTTCTTCAGACTGCCGAGCACCGCCCGCTTGTCGAGCGGGCGCAGCGTTCTGAGATCGATCACTTCGGCGTCGATCCCCTCGCCCTCGAGCTGCTTGGCGGCTTCGAGCGCGATGCCGACGCCGATCGAGTAGGTGACGAGGGTCACGTCCTTACCCGAACGGCAGATCCGCGCCTTACCGATCGGCAGAACATAATCGTCGATCTTGGGCACGTCGAAGCTCTGGCCGTAGAGCAGTTCGTTTTCGAGAAAGACGACCGGATCGGGGCAGCGGATCGCCGCCTTGAGCAGGCCCTTCGCGTCGGCGGCCGAATAGGGCGAGATGACGATCAGGCCAGGAACGCTGGCGTACCAGGGCGCGTAATTCTGGCTATGTTGCGCAGCGACCCGCGCAGCGGCGCCGTTCGGACCGCGGAAGACGACCGGGCAGCGCATCTGGCCCCCCGACATATAATTCGTCTTGGCGGCCGAATTGATGATGTGATCGATAGCCTGCATCGCGAAATTGAAGGTCATGAACTCGATGATCGGCTTGAGCCCGCCCATCGCCGCGCCCGTGCCGATGCCGGCAAAACCATATTCGGTGATCGGCGTATCGATCACGCGGCGTTCGCCGAACTCGTCAAGCAGGCCTTGGGTCACCTTGTAGGCGCCCTGGTATTGCGCGACCTCCTCGCCCATCACGAAGACGTCGCCGTCGCGGCGCATCTCCTCGGCCATCGCGTCGCGCAGTGCTTCGCGAATGGTCGTCCTGACCAGTTCGGTGCCCTCCGGGACCTCTGGATCGTCCCGCGTGTCGACGACCGCGGCGACGAGGTCGCGTGCGCCGGTTTCCATCTTGTGCGGAGTCGGGGATTCGGGCGCATTGACCTGGGCCTCCGAGCGGGGCCCGGCTTCGGGCTTCGACTCGGCTTCGGGCGGGGTCTTCGCAGCCTGCGTATCCTCGCCGTCCCCGGCGATCCGCGCGATCACCGCACCGACCTTCACTCCCTCGGTGCCCTCGGCAACGACGAGCTGGGCGATCGTGCCCTCGTCGACCGCCTCGAACTCCATCGTCGCCTTGTCGGTTTCGATCTCGGCGAGAATATCGCCCGACCTGACAGTGTCGCCTTCCTTCACAAGCCATTTGGCGAGCGTGCCTTCCTCCATCGTCGGGGAGAGCGCAGGCATCCTCAGTTCGATGGCCATCAATATTGTCCCACCAACACGTCGGTGTAGAGCTCTTCCAACCCGGGCTCGGGCGACTGCTCGGCGAAGTCGGCAGCTTCGGTCACGATCGCGCGAATTTCCTTTTCGAGCTTCCGGAGTTCGTCGTCGCTGACCCCCACCGCATTGAGTTCCTTGGTGATGTGGTCGATCGGGTCGGACTTTTCACGGACCGCCTGGACCTCATCGCGCGAGCGATATTTGGCCGGGTCGGACATCGAGTGCCCGCGATAACGATAGGTCTTGAGCTCGAGCAGGATCGGGCCCTTGCCGCCGCGGACCCATTTCACCGCCTCCTCGGCAGCACCTCGCACCGCGAGCACGTCCATGCCGTCGACCTGGATGCCGGGGATGCGGAAGCTTTCGCCTCGGCGGTAGAGCTGGTCCTCCGCCGAGGAACGGTTGACGCTGGTGCCCATGGCGTACTGGTTGTTCTCGATCACGAAGATGATCGGCAGCTTCCACAGCTCGGCCATGTTGAAGCTCTCATAGACCTGGCCCTGGTTCGACGCGCCGTCGCCGAAATAGGCCATGGCGACCCCGCCATCGCCCGAATATTTATGCTTGAAGGCGAGGCCGGTGCCGAGACTGACCTGCGCACCGACGATGCCGTGTCCGCCATAGAAGCGATGCTCGACCGAGAACATGTGCATCGATCCGCCCTTGCCGCGGCTGATGCCCGCGGCTCGACCCGTCAGTTCGGCCATGATGACTTTCGGTTCGATGCCGTAGGCGAGCATGTGGCCATGGTCGCGATAGCCGGTGATCACCGAATCCTTGCCGACCTCGAGCGCCGACTGGAGCCCGACCGCGACCGCCTCCTGGCCGATATAGAGATGGCAGAAGCCGCCGATCAGGCCGAGGCCGTAGAGCTGGCCCGCCTTCTCCTCGAAGCGGCGGATCAGCATCATCTGCCGGTAGAATTCGAGCATCTCGGCCTTTGTTGCTTTGTACCGTTCGGGTTCGCCAGGGCGCGCCCGGTTGGATAGAAGTGGGGCGGATGTCACCGCCTCCGGCCTTGCCTTGGTGGCGCCGGGCTTGCGCGGCGCGGCCTTCGTTATTGCACGCGGCTGTGCTGGTTTCGCCAAAGCGGATCGCTCCTTGTCCCGGGGAGGGGGTGAGCCTTTATAGGCGTCGGTGCGCGGTGATTTCAACGCGGTCCGCCACTGGAATGATAATTTAGGGCCAGGACCTGCTAATTGCGCGGGATGATTATCTCGTCGGGGCGAACCTGCCCGGTGGAGCGGCGAACCAGTTCGTCGCCGAAATCGGGATCGACCTTCGCGGGATTGAGCAGATTGGCATGGTGGCGCAGCCGGTCCCGCATGGCCTTGGCGCGATCGAGTTCCATCGTCTTGAGCTTCAGCTCGCTCTTGTAGCCGCCCAGCGCCAGCAGTCCGTTGGGGCCGACCAGCGCCGAACTGGCGAAATAGCCGATGATCAGAATCGCCACCGCCGGCAACGCCGCACTGCGGGCCATTTGCAGAAGGGGTGGGCGATTCATCCGGCGACAGAATCACCGATGAGTCCTGCGATCAAGCCCTTTCACGCTTCCGGCGCTGAAAACACGACATATTCTCTGGATATTTCGCGGGCGGACCGAAACGGCATCGCACGGCATCATCGAACACCGACCACAACATATGGTAATCTAGTCGGCCAATATTCTGGTTATAACGCGAGCAGTGGTAGCTATCGAACAGAATCGGGCCAGTTTTCAGCCTGTGCCGGGCGCCATGAGCGAAAGGATGGTCGGCCGCGCGCTCGCCCGTCGCGGCGAGCGTCGCATCATGCGCGATCCGTCCGAGTGCGACGATCGAGCGCAAGCCGGGGAGGCCGAGGAGCGGATTCCTGAGATAGGGTCGGCAGGCGCGGATTTCGGCCGGCGTCGGTCGGTTGGCGGGCGGCACGCACCGCACCGCATTGACGATGACCGCGCCCTCGAGCCTGAGATCGTCCGCCGCATTCCCTCCGTAGGCGCCCCTGGCCAGACCATGTTCGGCGAGCACCGCGAACAGCATCGCGCCCGATCCGTCGCCGGTGAAGGCCCGGCCGGTGCGGTTGGCGCCTTTGAGACCTGGCGCGAGACCAACGATGGCGAGCCACGCGTCAGGGTCGCCGAACGGGGGAACGGGTGCATTGAACCAGTCGGGATGTTTTGCGCGCTGCTCCGTCCGGAAGCCGGCTAGGCGGGGACAATGCGGACAGTCGGACGCGGGTTCGATCGGAAACACCATGAAGGAGCGGATAGGCCGCTGCCGGGATCGGGTCCATGGAATGTCGGAGAGTGATGCCGGCTCCATGCGATCTGAGGCTAGGAACCGGGCGCGCGCCGCTATAGGCGGAGCCGATGCTGCTCTATCGTTACGCGATTGCGATTGGATCCAACCGGCGCCACGGCCGTCATGGCGGGCCAGCCGGAGTCGTGCGCGCCGCGATCGCCGCGCTCGATCAGGGCGGATTGAGGCCGGTGGCGGTTTCGCCGACGATCGTGACCCCGGCGCTGGGGCCCGCCGGGCGCAGCTTCGCAAATGCCGCGATCCTCGTCGAAACCCAGCTCGATCCGCCGGCGCTGCTCGCCCGGCTCAAGGCGACCGAGAACGCATTCGGTCGACGGCGCGGACGGCGCTGGGGCCCGCGCGTGCTCGATCTCGATATATTGCTCTGGTCGGAGGGGCGCTGGCCTCGTCACGGCGGCCGGCGTCTCATCGTGCCGCATCGCTCGCTCGAGCAGCGTGATTTCGTGCTCGAGCCGCTGGTCCGCATCGCCCCGCTCTGGCGAGTCGGTACGGGCGTTCGGACCGTGCGCCAAGCACATGCCCGGCTGACGGGTCGCGCGGGTTGACCCTGGGGGCCGCGCCCAATAGGGAGGCGTCGTCGGTGGGTCCGTAGCTCAGTCGGTAGAGCAAGCGACTTTTAATCGAGAGGTCCCGGGTTCGAATCCCGGCGGACCCACCAGACGCCCCCACGCGATGCTTGCCCGGGAAAACGGCTGAAACAGGTTGGTTTGCGGCGCCTTAACCCTAGCCCGTTACGTCGCCTTAATGGCGGCGGGCTTAGATCATGGCGGTACGAGATCCCTTTCCAGGAACCAGCCCATGCAGAAGTTCATCCGCATTGTCCGCGACACGCGTGGCGCGACCGCCATCGAATATGGCCTGATCGCGGCGCTGATCGCCGTTGCAGCGATCACCGCCATGAGCGCGCTTGGCAATCAGCTGACGACGACGTTCACCAACGTTACCACTAACATGAAAGCTTCCTAAGTCTTCGGACCAGCTTCCGCTGTCCCGGCCGGTGCGTATCTGCCGGTCGGGGCCAGCATGGCGGCGGCAGCTTGATCCATCATGGATCAAATTGCCGCCGCCATGAGGATGCGAGCGGTTGAAGCTAATGGTTTCCTTCGTTACCGGATCGAAATGAATTCGCGCCGGTGGGGTCGGTGCAATCCGAACGAGGGGGGAAGCCGATGCTTCGTTTTTTTGCCGCGACCGCGGCCGCCACGCTGTTCGCCACGCCGGCGATGGCCGACAGTTTCTATGCCGAATTGCACACCGGCTATGACGGGGTCACTTTCGCCGGCGACACCTATGGCGGCGTCGCATATGGCGGCGGGCTCGGCTATGAAGTGACCGTCGGCGGGCAGGTCTATGCCGCCATCGAGGCCAATGCCGACGACAGTACCACCAAGAGCAGTTTCCTTGGCGTGAAGTCGGGCCGCGATCTCAGCGCGATCGCCAAGCTCGGCGTGGGCATCACCGAGGATATCAGCATCTACGCGCTCGGGGGCTACACCAATGCGCGGCTCAAGGGGCCGGGCGGCGCGGTCAATCTCGATGGCGTCCGCGCCGGATTGGGCTGGCGCTACAAGATCGGCAAGACCTATGTGAAGGGCGAGTTCCTCTACTCGAACTATGAACAGGGCGTCGCACGCTATCAGGGCATGGCGGGTATCGGCTATCAGTTCTGATAGCTGAATGCCGCGCCGGGGCCTTGCTCCGGCTACGCGCGTTCCCTAACTGTTCGCGGGTGACTCAGGACATTCCCGCACCCGAACCCGGCTATCTGCGCGGGCTGAACCCGCCCCAGCGCGAAGCCGTGCTCACCACTGAGGGGCCGGTGCTGGTGCTGGCCGGCGCGGGTACGGGAAAAACCGCGGCGCTGACCGCCCGGCTCGCTCATCTCGTCGCCACGCGCCGCGCCTGGCCGTCGGAGATTCTGGCGGTGACCTTCACCAACAAGGCGGCGCGGGAGATGCGCGAGCGGGTCGGCCGGCTGCTCGGCCAGGCGGTGGAAGGGATGCCCTGGCTCGGCACCTTCCACGCGGTCGCGGCGCGGATGCTGCGCCGCCATGCCGAGCTGGCCGGGCTGACCCCCAGCTTCACCATTCTCGACACCGACGATCAGCTCCGCCTTCTCAAGCAGCTCCTTGCCGCCGCCGATCTCGACGAGAAGCGCTGGCCGGCGCGCCAGCTCGCCGGGCTGATCGATCGCTGGAAGAACCGCGGCATGACCCCCGCCGATATCGACGCCGGCGAGGCGGAGCAGTTCGCCAATGGCCGGGGCGGCGAGCTCTATCAGCAATATCAGGATCGGCTGCGCGCGGTGAACGCCTGCGATTTCGGCGATCTTCTGCTCCACATGCTCGTGATCCTCAAGACCCATCGCGACGTGCTCGCCGACTATCAGCAGCGCTTCCGTTACGTGATGGTCGACGAATATCAGGACACCAACAGCGCCCAGTATCTCTGGCTCCGGCTGATCG
>CAMLSA010000071.1 GCA_946482655.1 uncultured Sphingomonas sp.
GCATCGCCTGATCGACGACATGGTCGCCTCGGCGCTCAAGTGGAGCGGCAAGTTCGTCTGGGCCTGCAAAAACTACGACGGCGACGTCCAGTCGGACACCGTCGCGCAGGGCTTCGGCTCGCTCGGCCTGATGACCTCGGTGCTGATGTCACCCGACGGCAAGACGATCGAGGCGGAGGCGGCGCACGGCACCGTTACCCGCCACTATCGTATGCACCAGCAGGGCAAGCAGACCTCGACCAATCCGATCGCCTCGATCTTCGCCTGGACCCAGGGCCTGATGTTCCGCGGCAAATTCGACGAGACCCCGCAGGTCGTGAAGTTCGCCGAGACGCTTGAGCGGGTCTGCATCGAAACGGTCGAAAAGGGCGGCATGACCAAGGATCTGGCCATCCTGATCGGCCCCGACCAGCCCTGGATGACCACCGAGCAATTCTTCGAGCAGATCCGCGTCAATCTCGAGACGGAAATGGCCGCCTGGGCGTAAGCTCAGGACGACATCGCGTCATCGGGCGGCCGGGGCGGGCGAGCGGATATGCTCTCGTCGGACGCCGAGCCCGACGATTCGGGCGGGGATCCGCTGCAGGATCGGATAGCGGTCGAGCATCCGCAGGGTGAACGGCGCCTCCATCCGCGCCGTGGCACCGAGCGTCGGGCCGAGCACGCCGGCATGGACGGCGCGCTGCAATCCTTGGATCACCCGCACCGCGAACATCCGCCGGTTCCGTACCTTGCGAAGCAGGGCATCGACCGGTTCGCCCCGCGACAGCGGCAGCGCGAGGATATTGGCGGCGGCGACGGCATCCTGGATCGCCAGATTTATTCCGACCCCGCCCACCGGCGACATCGCATGCGCGGCATCGCCGATGGTGAGAAGGCCGGGCCGGTGCCAGCGGGTCAGCCGGTCGAGCGAGACCGCTAGCAGCTTGACATCATCCCAGGACGCGATCCCCCCAAGATCACCGGAGATCTCGGGAACGGCAAGCGCCACCCGATGCTTGAAGGCGTCGAGCCCCTCCCCCCGGATCCGGTCGGCCCCGCCCTTGGCGAAAACGAAGGCGCATTGCCAGTAATCGCCCCGATCGATCATCGCGATCACTGTGCCCGGCGCGAATTGCCCGAACGTCCTGTTTTGCGGGGTGCGCCGCTTCGGCACGCGGAACCAGAAAACATCGATCGGCGCTCCGAGCTTTTTAAGCGGCAGCCCCGCCCCCGCGCGCAGGACCGACGCTCGCCCGTCCGCGGCGATCACCAGATCGGCGCCGATCGCTTCATGGTCGGCAAGGCGTACCCCCGTCACCCTGCCCTCCGCTTCGATCAGCCCGGTGACCTCGTCTCCCATCCGCAACGAGAAGCTGGGCCAGCGCGAGGCCTGATCGCGGACAAAGTCGAGGAACTCCCACTGCGGCAGCATCATCATGAATCGGTGCCGCACCGGCAGATGGCTGAGATCGGCGACGCCATAATATTTCCCGCCGACGCGGGCGTGGATGCCTTCCACCTTGTCATGCGGCCGTGCGAGCAGCGGCCCGGCCAGACCGAGTTCTTCGAACAGCTCGATCGTCGAGGGATGTACCGTGTCGCCGCGGAAATCGCGAAGGAAGTCGCCATGCTTCTCGATGACCAGCGTCTCGATGCCCGCCCGCGCGAACAACAGCCCCGCCATCATCCCCGCCGGGCCGCCGCCGGCTATCACCAGTCGCTTGTGGAGCATTGTCATTCTTCCGTTCCGACGGGTGGCATTATTGCTGCATTGCAGCCACTATCCCTCCATGGCCTTTTCACTCACCTCGGCAGCTTTCAGCGATGCGCTCGTCATCCTCGGTGCAGCGGGTCTCGTCATCCCCGCCTTTACACGATTCAAGATAAGCCCGGTGATCGGATTCATCCTGGTCGGGGCGCTGGTCGGCCCCAATGCGCTCGGCCGATTGGTGGATGATGTTCCCTGGCTCTATTATATCACAATCAGCGAACCGCACTCGATCGAGCCATTTGCCGAGTTCGGCATCATATTGCTGCTCTTCTCGATCGGCCTCGAGCTGAGTTTCCGCAGGCTATGGGGAATGCGCCGGGCGGTGTTCGGCCTCGGCTCGGCCAAGCTGGTCCTGTCGGCGCTGGTTATCGGCGGCGGTCTCTGGATGTTCGGGGCGGTTCCGGGCGGCGCGCTGGGCCTCGGACTGGCACTGGCGCTCTCTTCAACCGCGCTGGTTCTGCCGATGGTGGGCACCACCGGCGCGGTCGGCAAGCGGGCCTTTTCGATCCTGCTGCTCGAAGATCTGGCGCTCGTGCCAATCATCTTCATTCTCGGCGCGCTCGCACCCTATGGCGACAGCGCCGGTTGGGACGGATTGCTGCGGACGCTGGCCATAGGCTTTACGGTGATCTTCGCGATGATGGTCGGCGGCCGTTATGTGCTGCCGCGCCTGTTCGCCCAGGCGGCACGCGCCAAAAACCCCGAGATGTTCTTCTCGGCCAGCCTGCTGGTGGTGATCCTGGCGAGTATCGCTACGACCGCCGCCGGGCTCTCTCCGATCGTCGGCGCGCTCATCGCCGGCCTGCTGATCGCAGAAACCGACTATCACGCCGAAGTCGATCTGGTCACGGCCCCTCTCAAAGGGCTCGCCTTGGGCGTCTTCCTGATCACCGTCGGCATGTCGCTCGATCCCGCGATGATCTTCGAGAACTGGCACGAACTGGCGGCGGCGGTCGTGGCGGTGGTGCTCGTCAAGGCGCTGATCACCGCTCTGTTGCTACGCTTTTGGGGCGCCAAGCGGGCCGTCGCCGCCGAGACCGGGCTGCTGATGTCGTCACCCTCGGAAACCACCCTGATCGTGTTGGGGACGGCGGCGCAGGCCCGGCTGATCGATACCGACACCGCCGCCTTCTGGCAGGTCGTTACGGCGATCGGCCTCACCATCACCCCCATCCTGGCCAAGGTGGGCCACGACATCGCCCGCAAATTCGACGAACGCGAGCATCAGCCCGATCCAGCCATTCCCGCCACCGCCCAGGGTCGCGCCATCATCGCCGGTTTCGGCCGAGTCGGCCGGCTCGTGGCCCAGATGCTCGAGGCGCATGGCAAGCGCTATCTCGCCGTCGACGCCGATATCGACGCGGTGATCAGCGCACGCCGCCGTGGTTATGACATCATGTTCGGGGATATCGCCCGGCCCGGCATGATCGAGCATCTCGATCTATCCAAGGCGACCGCCTTGATCCTGACGATGGACGATCCGGTTCAGGTCGTCCGGATAACCCGTTATGCCCGCGAACAGCACCCCGAACTGACGATCGTCGCGCGCGCGCGCGATCCCAATCATGCTGCCGAACTCTATCGGGCCGGCGCTACGGATGCGGTACCGGAAACGCTCGAATCCTCGCTCCAGCTGTCGGAAGCGGTGCTGGTCGATATCGGGGTGGCCATGGGTCCGGTGATTGCTTCGATTCATGAAAAACGTGCGGAATTGCGCGCGAAGATCATGGAGATGGGCGAGATCGAGAAGGAGCCGGGCCTCCGCCGGCGCCGGCTGCGTGATGCGGGCTGATGTAAGACGAGGCGACGCGCGTCAGCGATAAAGCGACCGGGTAGTCCGACAATCCGACCGTGCACGCTCCCCCGTCATGGAACGCCTCATTTCGGGCGGCGTTCGGATGCCGGGGCATTGACAAGGAGGATTCCGAAATGCGCAATTTGACTCAATTGGGACGCGGCGTCGCTCTCGCGGCCCTGCTCGCCCTGACCGCCACGCCGGCCAATGCGGGCAAGGAGGATCGCGCGAAGCGGGCCATCGCCGAAGCGCAGGGAAAGATCGATGCGGCCGAGAAGGCCGGCACCGGGGGTGAGGTGCCCGACATTCTCGCGCGGGCCAACGCGGCCCTCCGCACCGCCAAGGAGGATCTTGCCGCTGACCACAACACCGCCGCGATCCAAGCCGCGAACCGTGCCTCGATGCTGGCCGACACGGCGATAGGCGTCGCAAACAAGGCCAGGATCGAAGCCGATGAGGCCCAGCGTGCGGACGCCGCCGCGGCGGCGGCGGCGGCAGCGGACCAAGCGGCTGCGGCCAATGCCCGCGCCAGCGCGGCCGAGCAAGCCGCGGCGGCCGCTTCGGCTGAAGCTGCAGCGCTACGCAACGCACCGCCGCCGCCAACCGTCGCCGAAGTAACCACCACCGAAACGACCAAGAACGTCTCGGCGAGACCGGCGAAGAAGAAAGTCGTTCGCCGGGTGATCACCGCGCCGGCCCGGGCGGCCTCTACCGAGAAGACCACGACGACGACGGTAACGACCGCGCCGGCCACCGGCGGCTTCTGAGGACACGAAGCTCCGGCGGCCCGCCCGCCGGAGCTTCCCTTGTCCGAAGCCGCGGCCGTCCGAAAGACTCACCGGTCGATATTGCGACTGAACGTCTCGGGCAGCGCGACAAGGCCGATCACCACGGTCGCGGCGGCCACGATGATCGGATACCACAGACCATAATAGATGTTCCCAGTCGCGGCCACGATCGCGAAGATCGTCGTCGGCAGGAAGCCGCCGAACCAGCCATTGCCGATATGATAGGGCAGCGACATCGAGGTGTAGCGGATCCGGCTTGGGAACAGCTCGACCAATAGTGCCGCGATCGGCCCGTAGACCATCGTCACCAGCAGTACGAGCGCGAAGAGGATGAGCACCACCCGCGGCTTGTTCATAGCCGTGGTGTCGGCCGCATCGGGATAGCCGGTAGCCTCGAGCGCGGCCTTGGCCTCGTACTGGAAGGCGTCTATGGCCCGCTTTCGCGCGGCGCCGCTGACCTCGGACGGATCGGGCGCGACGATCGCCTTGCTGCCGATGCGGATGCTGGCGATGGTGCCCGCCGGCGCCTCGACGTTGCGGTAGCTGATCCCGCGCTTGGCCAGGAACGCCTTGACGATATCGCAGCTCTTCGCGTCGAACCGGTTCCTGCCTACCGGATCGAACTGCACCGAGCATTCCTCATCATGCGCGACGACCTCGACCGGCGCGCGTGCCTGGGCCGCCGCCAGCGCGGGATTGGCCGCCTCGGTCAACGCGCCGAACAGCGGAAAATAGCTCAACGCGGCAAGCGCGCAGCCGGTCAAAATGATCGGCTTGCGGCCGATGCGATCCGACAGCCAACCGAAGAAGACGAAGAAGGGTGTGCCGAGCGCGAGCGCGATGGCAGTCAATATGTTGGTCGTCGCGCCGTCGACACTGAGTGTCTTTTCCAGGAAGAACAGGGCGTAGAACTGCCCCGTGTACCAGACCACCGCCTGGCCCGCGACGGCGCCGAAAAGGGCGACGAGCACCCATCTGAGGTTGCCCCAGCGTGCGAAGGCCTCGGTCAGCGGCGCCTTCGAGGTGGTGCCCTCCTGCTTCATCTTCTGAAAGACGGGGCTCTCCGAGAGCTGCAGCCGGATCCACATGGAGACCACCAGCAACAGGATCGACAGCAGGAAAGGCACCCGCCAGCCCCAATCGGCGAACTGCTCTTCACCGATCGTGAAGCGCACGCCGATTACGACGAGCAGCGCGGCGAACAGCCCGAGCGTCGCCGTCGTCTGGATCCAGCTCGTGTACAGCCCACGCTTATTGTCGGGGGCATGTTCGGCGACATAGGTCGCGGCGCCGCCATATTCCCCGCCCAGCGCAAGCCCCTGGAGCAGGCGCAGCGAGACGAGGACGAGGGGCGCCGCGACGCCGATCGTCGCATAGCTGGGCAGAAGGCCGACGGCGAAGGTCGACAGGCCCATGATCGCCATCGTCACCAGAAAAGTATATTTGCGGCCGACCAGATCGCCGAGCCGGCCGAACACCAGAGCGCCGAACGGCCGTACCGCGAACCCCGCGGCGAAGGCCGCCAGCGCGAGGATGAAGCCGGTGGTCTCGTTTACGCCTGAAAAGAATTTGGCCGAGATGAAAGTCGCCAGCAGCCCGTAAAGGTAAAAATCATACCATTCGAATACGGTGCCTAGAGACGAGGCGGCGATGACGAGCTTTTCGCTGCGGGTCGCGCGATGATGCTTCGCAACGCTCTCGTCGGATACTGACACCATTATTCGCTTTCCCCCTCGATCCTGCCATGCTTTCCGCGAATTTTTCGGATATGGCCATAGCGGATCTATCCGTCGGATGACGACCTGATCCCGTCACGCGTCGCCGCGGCGACAAACGCCGCAAGCCGCTTCAGACCGGTTTCCCCTTGCGCCGCTGCCTGCTATCCACCCCACCATGTCATCCAAGCATCTCTACCTTGTCGACGGTTCGGGCTATATTTTCCGGGCTTATCATCGCTTGCCGCCCCTCACCAACCGCCACGGAATCCCGGCCGGCGCCGTCTACGGCTTCACCACGATGCTCTGGAAGCTGATCAACGAGCTCCACCACAGCGACGGCCCGACCCATCTCGCGGTGATTCTCGACGCCTCGTCGAAAACTTTCCGCAACGACATGTATGACCAGTACAAAGCGCACCGCCCACCGCCGCCCGAGGATCTGGTGCCGCAATTCCCGCTGATCCGCGACGCGGTACGCGCCTTTTCGGTGCCGTGCATCGAGGAAATGGGGCTCGAGGCCGACGACATCATCGCCTGCTACGCCGAGGCCGCGCTGGCGGCCGACTGGCAGGTGACGATCGTCTCGTCGGACAAGGATCTGATGCAGCTGATCCGCCCCGGCCTCGACCTGCTCGACACGATGAACAACCGTCGCCTCGGCCGCGAGCATGTGCTCGACAAGTTCGGCGTCGAGCCCGAGGCGCTCGGAGACGTGCTGGCATTGATGGGCGACAGCGTCGACAATGTTCCCGGCGTTCCGGGCATCGGCCCCAAGACCGCGAGCGAACTGATCCGCCAATATGGTGACCTCGAAACCGTGCTGGCCAGCGCCGGCGAGATCAAGAAGCCCAAGCTCAGGCAGTCGCTGATCGATCATGCCGACAATGCCCGGCTGTCACGTGAGCTTGTCCGCCTCAAATGCGACGCGCCGCTGCCCGAGCCGCTCGACGGACTCGAGCTCATGGGCCTGCCGCCCGAGCCGCTGCGTACCTTTCTCGAGGATCAGGGCTTCAAGTCGCTCCTCGCCAAGGTGGTGGGAGACGGCCCCGCTACCCTGCCCAATGGCGGCCCGACCATGCTGGCGCTCGCGCCGGGACCCGAGGAGAAACCGGCACCGTTCGTCGAGCAGGTGCCGTTCAATCATAAGGATTATGAGACTGTCGTGGATGAGACGGCGCTCGATCGCTGGATCGCCGAGGGCTTCGCCTGCGGCCGCATAGCGGTCGACACCGAGACCGATTCGGTCGATCCGGTGCGCGCCCGCCTCATCGGCGTCAGCCTTGCGACCGCGCCGGGCAAGGCCTGCTATATTCCCCTCGCCCATGTCGGCGATGGCCTGCTGTCCGAGACGCCCCGGCAGCTGCCGGCAGCGGTCGCCCTGGCGAAGCTCAAGCCGCTGCTCGAAGCGCCCGACATCCTCAAGATCGGCCAGAACATCAAATATGACATCGTCGTGCTGGCCCAGAACGCCGGCATCCATGTGGTGCCCTATGACGACACGATGCTGCTCTCCTACGATCTCGACGCGGGCCTCGGCGGCCATGGCATGGACGATCTGGCGCAACGCCACCTCGATCATGCCTGCATCGAATTCAAGACAGTTTGCGGTACCGGCAAGACCCAGATCAGCTTCGACAAGGTGACGCTCGATGTCGCTACCGAATATGCCGCCGAAGACGCAGACGTGACCCTGCGGCTGTGGCAGCGGCTCAAGGGCCGTCTGGCCATCGAGGCCGCGACGCGGGTCTATGAGCTGGTCGATCGGCCGCTCATTCCGGTACTGGCCGAAATGGAAATCGCCGGCATCCGGGTCGATCGCGAGGAATTGGCCCGCCTTTCCGCCGAGTTCGCGGGAGAGGCCGCGCGCCTCGAGAGCGAAATCCACGCCGAGGCGGGCGGGCCGTTCACCGTCGGCAGCCCCAAGCAGCTGGGCGACGTGCTGTTCGACCGAATGGGCCTGAAGGGTGGACGCAAGGGCAAGACGGGTGTCTATTCGACCGATGTCACCGAACTGGAGCGGCTCGCGGGCGACGGCGTGCCCATCGCCCGTCTGGTGCTCGACTGGCGCCAGCTCACCAAGCTCAAGTCGACCTATACCGATGCTCTGCAGCAGCAGATCAATCCAGCGACGGGACGCGTCCATACCTGCTTCTCCATGGCGGTCGCACAGACCGGGCGGCTGTCGTCGACCGATCCCAATCTCCAGAATATCCCAATCCGCACCGAACATGGCCGCCGCATCCGCGACGCCTTCGTCGCAGAACCCGGCAAGATCATCCTGTCGGCCGACTATTCGCAGATCGAATTACGGCTCGCCGCGCATATGGCCGATGTGCCGGCGCTAAAGGAGGCCTTTGCGCGCGGCGACGACATCCATTCGCTTACGGCGCAGGAAGTGTTCGGCGAGGTGACCCGCGACACCCGCGCACGCGCAAAGACGATCAACTTCTCGATCCTCTACGGCATCTCGGCCTTTGGGCTGGCCGGAAGGCTCGAGGTATCGCGGGCGGAGGCGCAGGCAATGATCGACCGCTATTTCGCACGCTTTCCGGGCATCAACCATTATATCGCCGCGACCCTCGGCCAAGTTCGCGACCAGGGCTTCACCACCACGTTGTTCGGCCGCAAGACGCACCTGCCGTGGATCCGCAGCCAGAAGCAGGGCGAACGTCAGTCGGCCGAACGCCAGGCGATCAACGCGCCGATCCAGGGGACTTCGGCCGACATCATCAAGCGCGCGATGATCCGGATGAAGCCTGCGTTGCGCGCGGCGGGCCTCGGCGATGACGTCAGGATGTTGCTCCAGGTCCATGACGAACTGGTGTTCGAACTTGCCCCGGATCGCGTCGACGCTGCCTCGGCGGTGATACGCGACGTCATGGCCAATGCCGCCGAACCGCTGGTTTCCTTGTCGGTGCCGCTGGGCGTCGAGATCGGCACAGGTCCGAGCTGGGGCGCCGCGCATTGAGCCTTGCCCCCGAAATAGCACGATCGGGTCCGGATTCGGATCCGTTCAGGGAGGGTGATGACATCAAGGCGCTGGCCAAGGGTGGCCGAACCAATTTCTTCGGTTTCCTGCTGCGGCTCGCGGCCCGACTGCCCTTCCTGTTCATCGCCGGCCGCTGGTACGGCGCCGAGGCGCTCGGCCGTTTCGCCTATGCCATCATCATCGTCGAGTTCGTCGCCACCTTGGCCACGCTCGGCCTCAAGCGCGGGCTGGCGGCGCAATTGTCGGCAACCGATCGGCCGCATGTCCATGTCGTCTGGGACGCGCTGCTGATCGGCGCGATCGCCTCGGCGGTGGCCGCGTCGATGCTCGCCATGCTGCCCCAGCTGATGTTTCCCAACAGCGGCATCAACGGGCTCGAATGGCTGCTGCCGCTCACCATCTTCGCGCTCGCCTGGTCCGATATCGCGCTCGCGGCGCTCGCCTACCGGCTCGATATCGGCGCGACCGTGCGGGCGAGATCGATCATTGAACCTTGGACGATCAGTATCGCCGCCTTTGCCCTCGCCTTCTATTCGCTACGCGACGGGCTGATCATCGCCTATGTCGTTTCCATGGCGGCGGCATTGATCGCATCGATCTGGCCGCTGCTGAAGAGTTTCGGCTGGCCGAGTGGCTGGCGGCCTCGCCCCGCGGCGCTGTTTCTGCTCGCCCGGCGCAACGTGCCGCTGGCGGCGGCCGATGCGATCGAATGGGGTTCGCGCCGGCTCGATATCGCGATCCTCGGCCTGTTCTTCTCGCCGGCGATAGTCGGCATATATTATGTGGCCCAGCAGGTCGCGTCGCTGCCGCAGAAGCTGAAGACCAGCTTCGATCCGATCCTGGGGCCAGTGATTACCCGCAATCTGGAGGCCGGCAATCGCCAGGCGGTGGCGCGGCAAGTCGCGCAGGTTGGCTTCTGGATAATCGCGGCACAGGCGGGGATCGGACTCGCACTCGGCATCCCCGGCGAGGGCGTGATGGGCTTGGTTGGGCCGAATTTCGTAGCGGGCGCGATCGCGCTGTCCTTCCTGCTGGTCGCCGAGGTCGTCGCCGCCACCGCCGCCGTTTCGGAGGCCGCGCTGATCTATGTCGCGCGGCATCTCAATCTGTGGATATCGATGGGCATGATCGGCCTCCAGCTCGCCTTCAGCTTTGCGATCGTGGTGATCCTGCGCGACCAGCTTGGCGTTCCGCCGATCTGGCAGGCGGCGGGACCCGCGATCGCTTTGGCGCTGGCACTGGGGATTGCCTCGATCATCAAGGCGAGGCTGCTCTCAGGCCTGCTCGGCGCTCCGGTGTCGGGCTGGCGCTGGCCGCTGGTCTGGGCGGCGGCGGTGGCTGGCGTGGTCGGCTATCTGGCGACCCGCCTGCCGGAATGGGCCGAGGTTTCGTTCGGCATCCCGGCGATCCTGCTGACCTTCGGCATCGTGATCTGGCGCTTCGGCTTTACCAGCGAGGATCGGACGCTGTTCCGTTTCAGATCTTGATTGTGCCAGCCTGATGAGGCCGAGTCAGCTTCCCTGCTGGGGCAGCGGCACGATAATGCCATGATCGGGCACATCCTCGCTCCGGCGCACCGATCCATAGGGCCGTTCGAGCAGCCGGTTGACGCCGATCGGTTCCGGCCCCCGGTGGAACGCCCGCGCGCGATCCCATGCCGCCATGTCGGCGGCGGTCAGGCGGTCGCGCTGGCGCAGATAATCGTGCCAGGTCGGGGTGTGGTAACGCTCGATCCACAGTTCGGGATCGCCGATGTCGCGCGCGAGCGACCAGCCATAGGCGCCGGTCCGATGCCGGATCGCTTCCATCTCGAGCATCGCCGTGTAGAAGGCGCGCGCCTGATCGAGCGGTACGCGGTAGCTCACCGTCAGGACGATCGGGCCGCTACGGCCTCGGATGTCGAGCTTCGCGTCGGGATCGGAGAGTGCTAACCCATGGTCGCGCTGTTCCTCGATCTGGGGCATGCGCAGCACGAGGCCGAACGAGATCGACAGGAGCAGCCCGATTCCCGACACCATCATCGCGAAATCGGTGCCGTGATCCCTGGCAACCAGGCCCCAGGCCCAGCCTCCCAGCGCTATGCCGGCGCAGACCGCGGTCGAGAAGGCGGCCAGCGCCCGGCCCGTCACCCAGCGCGGCGACGAGACCTGAATGCTGATGTTGCACATCGCCATGATGATCATCCAGCCGCCGCCGGCCGCCACCAACAACAGGCATGTGAGCAGCGCTTCGCGGCTCAAGCCCACCCCGACCAGGCTCAAACCGGAGACGAGAAGACAGATCGCAATCGTCTTTTCGTCGCCGAAGCGCTCGCGTGCCCGGCTGATCATGAGAGCGCCGGTGATCGCCCCCACCCCGAAGGAACCGAGCAGGATTCCAAAGAGGCTGGCGTCGCCGTGAAGCAGATCATGTGCGATCAGCGGCATCAGCGCCGTACTGGACGAGCCGATCAGTGCGAGCAGCAAGGTGCGCAGGAACACCGTCCGGATCGGCGGCGAATGGATCGCGTAACGGACACCCGATATCATCGCGCGGCCAAGCGCCTCGGGCGGCAGCCGCGTCTTCTCGGGAAGCCGCCGCCAGAGCAGCATCACCCCGATCATCGGGAGATAGGCTAGGGCGTTGAAGACGAATGCCGACAGCACGCCGGTCAATGCGACGAGGACGCCGCCAATCGCCGGTCCGAAGCTACGGGCGATATTATAGCTGATCGAATTGAGCGCGATCGCCTGCGGCAGCGCCCCGGGCGAGACCTGCTCGCCTACCGACGCCTGCCAGGCGGGCGAAAACAGCGCCGTCCCGGTACCGACGATGAAGCAGAAGAGCAGCAACAGCATCGGCGTCAGCAGGCCCAGTATGGTGACGACGCTGAGCCCGATCGCACCCGTCAGCGCGATGATCATTGCGACGAGCGCGACTTTGCGGCGATCATAGCTGTCGGCGATCGCTCCGGCCGGCAGCGACAGGAACATCAGCGGCGCGAAGGTCGCCGACTGGACGAGCGCCACCATATCGGCCCTCCCGGTCAGCTGGGTCATCGCCCATGCGGCCCCCACGCCCTGAATTAGCAAGCCGAAGTTGGAGAAGAGGCTGGCAGTCCAGATGCGCCGGAAGACGGGTTGCCGGAGCGGCGCGAAAATACCTCGTCGCTCGATCACGTCCCCATTGTCTTCGGCCATTCGCCTCAAGCTCCCTGCCCGCCCCTAAACGCAGGCGCGGCGGTTCGGGTCAATGCCTGAAGTGCCGCATTCCGGTGAAGACCATCGCCAGCCCGGCTTCGTCCGCGGCCGCGATGACTTCATTGTCCCGGATCGAGCCGCCGGGCTGGATCACCGCGGTGGCACCCGCATCGACCGCGGCGAGCAAACCGTCGGCAAAGGGGAAGAAGGCATCCGACGCGACCGCCGAACCCACCGTGCGCGGTTCGGTCCACCGGGCCTTCTCGGCCGCGTCGACAGCCTTCCAAGCGGCGATGCGCGCCGACTCGAGACGGTTCATCTGTCCGGCGCCGACACCGGCGGTCGAGCCGTCCTTGGCGTAGACGATGGCGTTCGACTTTACGTGCTTGGCCACGGTCCAGGCGAACAGGCAGTCCTTGAGTTCCTGCACGGTCGGCTCGCGCCTGGTCACGACCTTGAGGTCGGCCTCGCTGATCCGGCCATTGTCGCGCGATTGGAGCAGCATGCCGCCCGCGATTGTCTTCATCGAGAGCCCGGGCCGAGCCGGATCGGCCAGGTCGCCGGTCAGCAGCAGGCGAAGGTTCTTCTTCTTCGCGAACACCGCGCGGGCATCAGCGTCAGCGTCGGGTGCCGCTACCACCTCGGTGAAGATGCCGCTGATCGCCTCGGCGGTCTTGCCGTCGAGCGGCCGGTTGACCGCGATGATACCGCCAAAGGCAGAGACGCTGTCGCAGGCGAGCGCCGCCTCATAAGCCTCGATCAGCGTGTCCGCGGTGGCGACGCCGCAGGGGTTGGCGTGCTTGACGATCACCACCGTTGGCGGACCGTCGCGGAATTCGCTTACCAGCTCGAGCGCGGCGTCGGCGTCGTTATAGTTATTGTAGCTGAGCTCCTTGCCCTGGATCTGCGTCGCCTGGGCGATGCCCCTCGGGCCGGACCCGATGGGAACATATAGTGCCGCCTGCTGATGCGGATTCTCCCCGTAGCGAAGCCCCTCGGCCTTGCGGAGCGGGACCGAGATCGTCGCGGGGAAATCTTCGTCCTGATCCGAATGGGCGAACCAGGAGGAGATCATCGCATCATAGGCCGCGGTCGCGGCGAACGCCTTGGCGGCGAAGCGCTTGCGCTGTTCGAGCGTGGTCGCTCCGCCGGTCGAAATGATTTCGGCATAATCCGCGGGATCGGTTGCGATCGTCACATAGCCGTGATTCTTGGCGGCTGATCGCACCATCGAAGGGCCGCCGATATCGATATTTTCGATAATCTCCTCGCGCCCAGCCCCCTTCGCCACGGTCTGCGCGAATGGATAGAGGTTGACCACGACCAGGTCGATCGCGCCGATGCCATGGTCGGTCATAGCCCGCGCGTGCTCGGGATCATCGCGGACGCTGAGCAGCCCACCATGAACCATCGGGTGCAGCGTCTTGACCCGCCCGTCCATCATTTCGGGAAAGCCGGTGATGTCCGACACGTCCTTGACAGCGAGCCCGGCTTCGCGAAGCGCCTTGGCTGTGCCCCCGGTCGAGACCAGTTCGACTCCCCACCCCGCCAGCGTCCGACCGAGCTCGACCAGGCCGCTCTTGTCTGACACCGAGAGCAACGCCCGCCTGATGGTGACTTGATCGGGAGCGGGGATCGTCGGGGTTTTCATGTCGGGATTCCTGGAGGCGAAGAGTCGCCGCCCGGTTAAGCGAAATGCCTTGCCGTTGGAATAGCGTCGTCGCGAATAGTTCGTCGTTCCGGCGGTGAAATCACCCGAGCGCCCTGATCGCGTTCCTTCCCGCATAGGTCGCGACGGTGCCAAGCTCCTCCTCGATGCGGATGAGCTGGTTGTACTTGGCGAGCCGGTCGGAACGCGCGAGGCTGCCGGTCTTGATCTGTCCGCAGTTGGTGGCGACGGCGAGGTCGGCGATCGTCGAATCCTCGGTCTCGCCCGAGCGGTGCGACATGACGGCGGTATAGCCCGCGCGTTGCGCCATGGTCACGGCTTCAAGCGTTTCGGACAGCGTGCCGATCTGGTTGACCTTGACGAGCAGCGAGTTGGCGAGCCCGTCCTTGATGCCCTGGGCGAGCCGCTTCGGATTGGTCACGAACAGATCGTCGCCGACGAGCTGGCATTTGTGACCAATCTTGTCCGTCAGGATCTTCCAGCCCTCGAAATCATCCTCGCCCATCCCGTCCTCGATCGAGACGATCGGGTATTTGGCGGCGAGATCGGCGAGATAATCGGCCATTTCGGCTGGCGAACGCTTAACGCCTTCACCGTGGAAGTCATAGACGCCGTTCTTGAAGAACTCGGTCGCGGCGCAATCGAGCGCGAGGACGACATCGCCGCCGGGCTTGTAGCCGGCCTTCTCGATGGATTGCATGATGAAGTCGAGCGCATCGGGGGCGGAAGCGAGATTGGGCGCGAAACCGCCCTCGTCGCCGACCGCGGTCGCCAGACCCTTGTCGTGGAGCGCCTTCTTGAGCGTGTGGAAGATTTCCGAACCCGCCCGGACCGCATCGAACAGCGTCGGCGCGCCGACCGGCATGATCATGAATTCCTGGAAGTCGATCGGATTGTCGGCATGTGCCCCGCCATTGATGATGTTCATCATCGGCACCGGCAGCACCGAGGCCGCGACGCCGCCGACATAGCGGTAGAGCGGCAGCGCGCGCGCCTCGGCGGCAGCCCGGGCCACCGCAAGGCTGGCGCCGAGGATCGCGTTCGCGCCGAGGCGGCTCTTGTTCGGCGTCCCATCGAGATCGATCATGCGGGCGTCGATCTCGCCCTGATCCTCGGCCTCCATGCCGATGATCGCGTCGGCGATCTCGCCATTGGCGGCGTCGACCGCGCCCTGGACACCCTTGCCGAGCCAGGCTTTGCCGCCGTCGCGCTTTTCCACCGCCTCATAGGCACCGGTCGAGGCGCCCGACGGGACGGCGGCGCGGCCGAAACTGCCGTCCTCCAGGGTCACGTCGACCTCGACGGTTGGATTGCCGCGGCTGTCGATGATCTGGCGGGCGTGGACGTCGACGATGGCGCTCATTGCGGGGCTGACCTTTGCTGGTGGACGATCGGATGCGCGCGCTCTATCCGGGCGGCCAAGGATAGGCAAATATGAAGTCGTTTCGGATCTGGTAAAGGAACGCTATCCTCCCCACTTGGTTGATTGACTGGCTTCCCTTCATGGAGACGATCGACATGGCGACCGACAATATGAACAACGGCTCCGGCTCCGAAAGCCCGTTCGAGAGCGCCAGGAAGGCTTTTGGCGAGACCGCTTCGAGCTTCACCGAACAGGCGAGTGCCCGCGCCCGCGATTATGCGGCGCAGGGCAAGGATCGCGCGGTCGATGCGCTCGACAACGTCGCCAATCTCGTCAGTGACGCGGCGGGCCAGGTGAGCGAAAAACTCGGGGAGCAATATGGCGGCTATATCCGGCAGGCCGCCGATGCGGTCAGCGGCCTCGCCAGCACATTGCGCGACAAGGATCCCGACGAGCTGATCGACGACGCCCGCAACGTCGTGCGCAGCTCTCCAGCGGTCGCCATCGCTGCGGCGGCAGCGGTGGGATTCCTGATGGCCCGAGTCGTCAAATCCGGCCTGACGCCGGGAGCGAGCAACGACGAGCCGGCCTCGCCTGCCGCCAGGAAGCGTGCGCCACGCAGGTCCGCTGAGCCCAAGACCTCCCCTCAGGTAGCCTCCGAGATCGCTCCCGAGGCCACGCCCGGCACCTCGCCCCTCGCCGGTGTTCCGATCGCCAATATGCCGGCACCGGACGGCACGCCGCCAGCAGCCTGATCCTTGCTCCAGGGGCCCGGACAGGAACGCGAACCGATCAGGGCGCTGCTGGCGCGTCTGGTCGAGGAAGGCCGTGCGCTCGTCAAGGCCGAGCTCGCGCTGTTCCGCACCGACTTCTACCGCCGGATCGGCCGCGCCCGCAGCGGCGCGCTGCTCCTGCTGATCGGGACGCTCATGGGACAGGCGGCGGCGGTCACCTTCCTGGTCACCCTGTCGTTCGTCCTGACGCCATGGATCGGCCGGCTGGGCGGTGCGGCGGCGTCGGTCGCACTGGGCCTCGGACTGGCGATTCTTTCGATCAGGATCGGGGTCCGAAAGCTGATCATGGTCGTCGAGGATTATGAGGATTCCGACGACGATGTCGAAAGGCCCGCTACGCCGCTCGACATATTGTTCGAACGGATGCGCCAGCGGTCACGCGAAGCGCGCGACCGGCTTGCCGAAACGGTCGACGAGACCCAGGCACGGCTCCATCCGCAGGCGCTGATCGCTGATCTCTCTGATGAGATTGTAGACCATGCGCAGGCGATGGCGCATGATCTGATCGATGCGGTACGCCGGCGGCCAGTGAAGTCGGCGGCGGCGGTCGTCGGGCTGCTGCTGCTGCTGCTCCGCCCTCCCCTTCTTCGCATCTTCAGAAATCTGGGCGGTGCAACCCGGCAGGGCGCCACGAGTTTCACCGACAAGCAGGCCGCGCGGCCGGCCATACCGCAAGACGAGGAGTCCAGCGCATGACGATGAAGAGCAAGTCCGGTCAGGACAGATCCGGCCAGAGCACGTCCGGGCAAGGCAAGACGGGCATTAAGCAACGCGCGGCAAGCGCCGGCAGCCATGCCGCCGAAAGGATCAAAGCCGGCGGAGAAGCCGCGCGAGCGGCCGGTGGAAGAGCGGTGGAGCGCGCGGCCGCCTATCCGGTGGCGGCGCTGGTCGGCGGGCTCGCGCTCGGCGCGGCGCTGGGCGCGCTTCTTCCTCGCACTCGACAGGAAGAAGAATTGCTCGGCTCGCTCGGCAGCTCGCTCAACGAGAAGGCGCTGGAAGCCGCCACCGCCGCGCGTGAAGCCGGCCAAGCCAAGCTCGACGAACTGGGCATCAGCACCAATGCCGCGGGCAAGCAGGTCGGCAAGCTGATCGAATCGATCGCCCAGGTTGCCGAAACGGCGGGCAGCGCCGCGGTCGGCGCGGTTCGCCATTGATCATTTTCGGGACCGTCACGGTTCAAACCTGGTTCATCGATCCGAAGCTAACGGGTAGACAAAGGATGCGCCGCTCCGGCGCGTCGATGGAGAGACTGTAACTATGAAGATGTTCATGGCTTTCACGAGCGCTACGCTGATGGTCGGAGCGATTCTGGCCGCACCGATCGCGCCCGCGCGGGCCGAGGTGATCGCCAATCACGACGCGGCGGCCTTCGTCTCGTCGCTCAGCACCGAGGCATTCGCCGTTCTGAAAACGGGCCATAAGGGCGCCGTGCGCGCCAAGTTCCGCGAGTTGCTGTCGCAGCATTTCGCGCTCGACGCGATCGGCGACCGGCTGATCCGCCGCTGGGTCAACCAGATCACTCCCGCCCAGAAGGCCGCCTACAAGCAGGCGATTCCCAATTTCATCGTCGGCACCTATTCGGACAATCTCTACGAATATGCCAATGCCTCGCTGAAGGTGATCCG